>NZ_DJSX01000072.1:0-37105 GCF_002439135.1 Pseudomonas sp. UBA6323
CTTGATCACGTCCAGGTTGTGTTCGATCACCACCACGGTGTTGCCGTGGTCGCGCAGGCGGTGCAGCACGTCGAGCAGTTGCTGGATATCGGCGAAATGCAGGCCGGTGGTCGGCTCGTCAAGAATGTACAGGGTCTTGCCGGTGTCGCGCTTGCTCAGTTCGCGACTCAGTTTGACCCGCTGCGCCTCGCCACCGGAGAGAGTGGTCGCCGACTGGCCCAGCTTGATGTAGGACAGCCCCACGTCCATCAGCGTCTGCAGCTTGCGGGCGATGGCCGGGACGGCGTCGAAGAAGGCGCGGGCGTCCTCGATGGTCATGTCCAGCACTTCGGTGATGCTCTTGCCCTTGTACTTCACTTCCAGGGTTTCGCGGTTGTAGCGCTTGCCCTTGCACACGTCGCACGGCACGTAGATGTCCGGCAGGAAGTGCATCTCCACCTTGATCACGCCGTCGCCCTGGCAGGCCTCGCAGCGCCCACCCTTGACGTTGAAGGAGAAACGCCCCGGCCCGTAGCCGCGCGAGCGCGATTCCGGCACGCCGGCGAACAGCTCGCGGATCGGCGTGAACAGGCCGGTGTAGGTGGCCGGGTTGGAGCGCGGGGTGCGGCCGATCGGGCTCTGGTCGATGTCCACCACCTTGTCCAGGTGCTGCAGGCCGTCGAACGAGTCGTGCGGCGCCGCTTCCAGGCTGGTGGCGCCGTTGAGCGCGGTGGCGGTGATGGGGAACAGGGTGTTATTGATCAGCGTCGACTTGCCCGAGCCGGACACGCCGGTGACGCAGGTGAGCAGGCCGACCGGGATCTCCAGGTCGACCTTGCGCAGGTTGTTGCCGCGTGCACCCTTGAGCTTCAGCGACTTCTTCTTGTCGCGCGGGGTGCGGGTGGCCGGGTACTGGATCTTCTTGCGACCGGACAGGTAGCTGCCGGTCAACGACTCGGGGTCGGCCATCACCTGATCGGGAGTGCCCTGCGAGACGATCTGCCCGCCGTGCACGCCGGCGCCGGGGCCAATGTCCACCACGTAGTCGGCCAGGCGAATGGCGTCCTCGTCGTGCTCGACGACGATCACCGTATTGCCCAGGTTGCGCAGGTGGGTGAGGGTGGCCAGCAGGCGCTCGTTATCGCGCTGGTGCAGGCCGATGGACGGCTCGTCGAGGATGTACATGACGCCCACCAGGCCGGCACCGATTTGGCTGGCCAGGCGGATGCGCTGCGCTTCGCCACCGGACAGGGTGTCGGCGCTGCGATCGAGGGTCAGGTAGTCGAGGCCGACATTGACCAGGAACTGCAGGCGCTCGCGGATTTCCTTGAGGATCTTCTCGGCGATCTCGCCACGGCGGCCGGTCAGGTGCAGATCACCGAAGTAATCGCAGGCATCACCCACCGGCAGGCCGGTGACCGCCGGCAGGGTCTTCTCGCCGACCCAGACGTGCCGTGCCTCGCGGCGCAGGCGCGTACCGCGGCAATCGGGGCAGGGCTGGGTGCTGAGAAACTTGGCCAGCTCCTCGCGCACGCTGGTCGACTCGGTCTCGCGGTAGCGGCGCTCGAGGTTGGGGATGATGCCCTCGAACGGGTGCGAGCGTTTGACGATATCGCCGCGGTCGTTGAGGTACTTGAAGTCCACGCTCTGCGTGCCGCTGCCGAACAGGATGACTTTCTGGTGTTCGGCGCTCAGGTCGTCGAACGGCTCCTCCAGGCTGAAGCCATAGTGGTTGGACAGTGAACCCAGCATCTGGAAGTAGTAGACATTGCGCCGGTCCCAGCCGCGGATGGCGCCTTCGGCCAGGGTCAGCTCGCCATTGACCAGGCGTTTGCCGTCGAAGAACTGCTTCACGCCCAGGCCGTCGCAGGTGGGGCAGGCGCCGGCCGGGTTGTTGAAGGAGAACAGCTTGGGCTCCAGTTCGCTGATCGAGTGGCCGCAGTGCGGGCAGGCGAAGCGCGCGGAGAAAATGATCTCTTCGCCCGGCTCATCGTCCATAGGGGCGATCAGGGCGATGCCGTCGGCCAGACCGAGGGCGGTCTCGAAGGATTCGGCCAGGCGCTGCTGCAGGTCTTCGCGCACCTTGAAGCGATCCACCACCACATCGATGGAGTGCTTCTTCTGCTTGTCCAGCTTGGGCAGCTCGTCCAGCTCATGCAGCTTGCCGTTGACCCGGGCGCGGACGAAGCCCTGCGCGCGCAGCTCCTCGAACACCGACAGGTGCTCGCCCTTGCGCTCGCGCACGACGGGGGCGAGCAGCATCAGCTTGCGACCTTCGGGTAGGGCCAGCACCTGGTCGACCATCTGGCTGACGGTCTGCGCCTCCAGTGGTACGTCGTGATCCGGGCAGCGCGGCGTCCCGACGCGGGCGTAGAGCAGGCGCAGGTAGTCGTAGATCTCGGTGATGGTGCCGACGGTCGAGCGTGGGTTGTGTGAAGTGGACTTCTGCTCGATGGAAATGGCCGGGGAGAGGCCTTCGATGGTATCGACGTCGGGCTTTTCCATCATCGACAGGAACTGCCGGGCATAGGCCGACAGCGACTCGACGTAGCGGCGCTGGCCTTCGGCGTACAGGGTGTCGAACGCCAGCGAGGACTTGCCGGAACCGGACAGGCCGGTGATCACGATCAGCTTGTCGCGCGGCAGGGTCAGGTCGATGTTCTTGAGGTTGTGGGTACGTGCCCCACGGATCAGGATTTTGTCCACTTAGGGAACCTCTGAAAGCTGTCTGTGTTGCCACTGCCGCATCAAACGCTGGCGGCTTGCAACGGGCCTCGCTGGGCGGGCGGAAAACGGTCGAGTATAGGGCTTGCAGCTACCCTGCGGCAAAGTGTGCGCCTGTGCCGAAACGGCGCCTGCTGCTAGAATCGCCGGCTGATTTCCTCAGGATTTATCCGATGCACGATCCGCACAGCGAGCGCATGAGTAGTAGCGAGACCCGCGCGGCCGGCGGCCTGGCCATGGTGTTCGCGTTTCGTATGCTGGGTATGTTCATGGTGTTGCCGGTGCTGGCCACCTACGGCATGGACCTGACCGGCAGTACGCCTGCGCTGATCGGTCTGGCCATCGGTGCCTATGGTTTGACTCAGGCTGTGCTGCAAATTCCCTTCGGCATCATCAGCGATCGCATCGGCCGACGTCCGGTGATCTATGTCGGTCTGCTGATCTTCGCCGCCGGCAGCGTGCTGGCGGCCAATGCCGACTCGATCTGGGGCGTGATCGCCGGGCGCGTGTTGCAGGGTGCCGGAGCGATTTCCGCGGCAGTAATGGCGCTGCTCTCTGACCTGACCCGCGAACAGCACCGGACCAAGGCCATGGCCATGATCGGCATGAGCATCGGCCTGTCGTTCGCCGTGGCCATGGTGGTCGGCCCGCTGCTGACACGCGCCTTCGGCCTGTCCGGGTTGTTCTGGGCCACCGGGGCGCTGGCGTTGCTCGGCATCCTGATCGTCGTCGGAATCGTGCCGAAAGATGCCGGGCCGCTGCAGCATCGCGAGTCCGGTGTGGCGGCGCAGGCGCTGTGGCCGACTCTCAAGCATGGCGACCTGCTGCGTCTGGACTTCGCCATCCTGGCCCTGCATGCGGTGCTGATGGCGAGTTTCGTCGCCTTGCCGCTGGCGCTGGTGGAGCAGGGCGGGCTGGTCAAGGAAGAACACTGGTGGGTCTATCTCACCGCGTTGTTGATCGGTTTCTTCGGCATGGTGCCGTTCATCATCTACGGCGAGAAGAAGCGTCAGATGAAGCGCGTATTGCTCGGGGCAGTAACGGTGTTGCTGCTCTGCGAGCTTTACTTCGCCCTCTTCGGCAACAGTCTGCGCACGCTGGTGCTGGGCATCGTGGTGTTCTTCACTGCCTTCAACCTGCTCGAGGCCTCGCTGCCGTCGCTGGTCAGCAAGGTTGCGCCAGCGGGCGGCAAGGGCACGGCGATGGGCGTTTACTCAACCAGTCAGTTCCTCGGTGCCGCGCTGGGCGGCATTCTCGGCGGCTGGCTGTACCAGCATGTGGGGTTGGGCGGTGTGTTCATCGGCTGTGCCGTGCTCTGTGCAATTTGGCTGGCCATTGCTGTTACTATGCGCGAACCGCCGTACGTGACCAGTTTGCGCCTGCCGCTCGATGCCGCGGCACTGGCCGATGTCGGACTGGTCGAACGCCTCAAGGCGACGCCGGGAGTGGCGGACGCCGTGGTGGTGGTCGACGAAGCGGCCATCTATATCAAAGTCGATACCCAACAAGTGGATCGCACGTCAGTGGAGCGCCTGATCGCATCGGCGCCCGCGGCGTGAGCAGCCTAGGAGAACGTTATGGCCCGTGGGGTTAACAAAGTCATTCTGGTCGGCACCTGCGGCCAGGACCCGGAAACACGCTACCTGCCCAGCGGCAACGCGGTGACCAACCTGAGCCTGGCCACCAGCGAGCAGTGGACCGACAAGCAGACCGGGCAGAAGGTCGAGAAGACCGAATGGCACCGCGTCGCGCTGTTCGGCAAGGTCGCCGAGATCGCCGGCGAATACCTGCGCAAGGGTTCGCAGGTGTACATCGAAGGCAAGCTGCAAACCCGCGAGTGGGAAAAGGACGGCATCAAGCGCTACACCACCGAGATCATCGTTGACATGCAGGGCACCATGCAGCTGCTGGGCGGTCGTCCGAGCGGTGATGAAGGCGGTGCGCCGCGCCAATCGCGTCCGGCCCCGCAGCGCGAGCCGCAACAGGCCCCGCGTCAGCAGCGCCCTGCGCCGCAGCAGGCCCAGCCAGCACCTGACTACGACAGTTTCGATGACGACATCCCGTTCTGATCCGAGCGGGCTCTAGCCTATGCGAATGCGCCTGATGCTGCTGGGCGGCGGTAGTGCCCTGGGGCAAGCGCTGATCCGTCTTGGCGCCGAGGAAGACATCAGCTTCCTTGCGCCACGTCCGCCGGAAGAGGGCTGGGATGCTGCCAGCCTGACCGAGCTGCTCGACGATACCCGCCCGGATGCGCTGATCAACCTGGCTTACTACTTCGACTGGTTCCAGGCCGAGTCGGTGGCCGAGTCGCGTCTGCAAACCCAGGAACGCGCGGTGGAGCGTCTGGCCGAGCTGTGCCAGCACCACTCTATCGTGCTACTGCAGCCGTCCAGCTACCGCGTGTTCGACGGTTCGCGCGTCACCGCCTACAGCGAAAAGGAAGAGCCGGTACCTCTGGGGCTGCGTGGCCAGGCATTGTGGCGGCTGGAGCAGAGCGTGCGGGCGATCTGTCCGCGACATGTGCTGCTGCGCTTCGGCTGGTTGCTCGATGACAGCCGTGAAGGGCTGCTGGGGCGCTTTCTGCTGCGCGCCGAGCGCGACGAGGCGCTGTATCTCGCCGATGATCGGCGCGGCAACCCCACCCCGGTGGACGATGCCGCACGGGTGCTTCTGGCGGTACTCAAGCAGCTCGATTGCGAGTCGCCGCTGTGGGGCACCTATCATTACGGTGGTCACGAGGCCAGCACGTCGCTGAGCCTGGGGCAGGCGATACTGAGCGAGGCGCGTCACTATCGCAGCAACCTGGTCGAGGACGTCGCGCCCCAGGCCCACGCCGCTCGCCCGGATGCTGCCGACGAGCCGCAGCACGCGGTGCTGGCCTGCAAGAAGATTCTTCACACTTTCGGCATCAAACCACGCGCCTGGCGTTCCGGTTTGCCGAGCCTGCTGGACCGTTATTACCGTCATGGCTGAAATTCTTGTAACCGGCGGCGCCGGCTTTATCGGTTCGCACCTGGTCGATGCCTTGCTGGCGGCTGGCCACAGCGTGCGTGCGCTGGACAATTTGTCCATGGGCAAGCGCAGCAACCTGCCGTTGGACAATCCGCGATTGCACTTCATCGAAGGTGACGTCGCCGATGCCGAGGTGGTCGCCCGCGCGGTCGCCGGCTGTTCCGCCGTGGCGCATCTGGCTGCGGTAGCATCGGTGCAGGCTTCGGTGGATGATCCGGTAGCGACGCATCAGAGCAACTTCATCGGTACCCTGAATATCTGCGAGGCCATGCGTCAGCACGGCGTGCGACGTGTGATCTATGCCTCCAGTGCGGCGATCTATGGCAACAACGGTGAAGGCGTCGCGATCGACGAGGTCACCGCCAAGGCGCCATTAACGCCCTATGCGGCCGATAAGCTCGCCAGCGAGCACTACCTGGATTTCTATCGCCGTCAGCACGCGCTGGAACCAGTGGTATTTCGTTTCTTCAATATCTTCGGGCCGCGCCAGGATCCATCGTCGCCATACTCCGGGGTGATCAGTATTTTCACCCAGCGGGCGCAGCAGGGACTGCCGATCAGCGTTTTTGGCGACGGCGAGCAGACCCGTGATTTCTTTTATGTCGGCGATCTGATCGAGCTGCTGTTGCAGGGCCTGCTCGGTGAGTTTGTCGAGCAACCGGTCAATGTTGGCTGGAAGCAGGCCGTCAGTCTCAACCAGCTGCTGACGGAGATCGGTGCGCTTTGCGGCGGTCTGCCGCAGGTGACGCATTTGCCGGCGCGTGCTGGCGATATCCGCCACTCGCGCGCCGACAATACGCGTTTGCAGGCGCACTACCGGATGCCGCAGCAGACGCCGCTGCGTGAAGGGTTGCGTCAATTGCTCGGGCAGTGAATCGAACCCATGAAAAAGCCGGCATTCGCCGGCTTTCTCGTTTCTGCGTGGTCTATCAGAACTTGTAACCCAGGCCGACCATGTAGACGAATGGATCGACGTCCACATCCACCTTGACCTTGTCGCCGGCCAGGTGAGTGGTGCCGGTGGTATCGATATCGATGTAGCGCACCTGGGCGTTGAGCATCAGGTTGTCGCTCAGCATGTAGTCCATGCCGATCTGTCCGGCCAGGCCCCAGGAGTCCTTCATGTCCAGGCCACGGAAACCCTTGGCTTCGGCTTCGCTGCTCAGTTCGGTATCGAAGAACCAGGTGTAGTTGATACCGACGCCGACGTAGGGCTGAAAGGCCGAGCTCTTGTCCAGCGGATAGTAGACGGCGCTGATGGTCGGCGGCAGGTGCTTGAGGCTGCCCAGCTTGCCGTTCAGGCCGGCAAAGGCGCCCGGCATGCCCTTGACACCGACGTCATGGCTGAAAGGTGTGGCTGCCAGCAATTCGATGCCGAAGTTGTCGGTGACCATGTAGGCGAAGTTCAGGCCCAGCTGGGTATCGCTGTTCAGGGTCGCGCCGCTGCCAGCGACTTTGCCCAGTACGGCGTGATCGATGTTGCCGCTGTCCTCATGCGGATCGACGGTGATGGCGCCGGCGCGGACGATGATGTCGCCAGCCTGGTGAGCCTGAGCGATGGGGGCAGCGATGGCCAGGGCCAGCAGTGAGGCAGTGAACAGTGACTTGTACATAGCGAGCTCCAATTCGAGTCGGTTGTGTCTTGGCTGAAATCAATGCTAAGCCAAGCAACAATCCGCTTTTTGACCTGGCTCAATAGATCGACGGGCTCTGCTGCGGTGTTTTGTCCATTGCTTCAAATGCATCTCTAGATGATAATGTTTCTCTTTTTGAGGCAAGCCCGTCTGTTGAGGACCCTTTGCGCATGAATCGCTTCCCCCTCCGTTCCCTGGCCGTGGCCCTGATGTTGGCCAGCGGCTCGCTGGCTGCTGCGCCGCTGGATGCCGCGCTCGATGAAAGTCAGCGCCTGGCCGCCGAGGCAAAAGCCTCGCAGGGTCGTGTCGAGCAACTGGATGACGCCAGCCGTGAGATGCTGACCGAGTACCGAAATGCCTTGCAGCAGGCTGAGGCTTTGAAAGGTTATAACAGTCAACTTCGTGACCTGGTTGAAGCCCAGCGCCAGGAGCTGGCCAGTTATCAGAAGCAGCTCGATGGCATCGAACGTACCCAGGAAGCGGTGAGCCCGCAGATGGTCAAGATGGTCGAGGTGCTGGGTGAGTTCATCGCCGCCGACCTGCCGTTCCTGCCCGAAGAGCGTGAAGACCGGCTGGCGCAATTGCAGGATCTGCTGCCGCGCGCCGACGTCAGCCTGGCCGACAAATACCGCCGCATCCTCGAGGCCTATCAGATCGAGAGCGATTATGGCCGTACGCTCGAAGCCTGGCGTGGCGAGCTGAACCAGGCCGACGGTGGTTCGCGCAGCGTTGAATTCCTGCGCCTTGGCCGCAGCATGCTCTATTACCAGACCCTCGATGCCCACGAGAGCGGCTGGTGGAACCCGCAGACCAAGGCATGGGAAGTGCTCGACGGCAGCGCGCGTCGTCCGCTGACCCAGGCCATCGCCATCGCCCGTCAGCAACAGGCGCCCGCCGTGCTGTCCCTGCCGATCAAGACCCTGGCCGAGGAGGCCGCACAATGAGTCGTCGTGTTGTAGCCGTACTGGCGCTCAGCCTGTTGCCGGCACTGGCCGCCGTGGCCGAAACCCTCAACCCCGATCAACTGCTGCAGCGCATCCGCAGCGAGCGCGCCGCCGAAGTCAGCGCCATGCAGGAGCGCGAGCAGGCGTTCCTCGCCAAGCGCGGCGAGCAGGCCCAGTTGCTGGCCACCGCGCGTTCCGCGCTGAATACCCAGAAGGCCGAAAGCGAGCGCCTCAAAGCCGAATTCGACCGTCAGGAAGCCGAGCTGGCCGAGCAGGAAAAACTGCTGGCGCAGCGTGTCGGCCACCTTGGCGAGCTGTTCGGCGTGGTGCGCCAGAGTGCCGGCGACGTCGCCGGGCAATGGCAGGACAGCCTGCTCAACGCCCAGTACCCCGAGCGCCTGAAGCGCCTCAAGGCGCTGGCCGAAAGTCGCTCGCTGCCGTCCGCCGAGGATCTTGACGGCTACTGGATGCTGCTGCTCGAAGACCTGGCCGCCAGCGGCCGTATCGAGCGCCTGCAGCTGCCGGTGGTAAATGCCGATGGTTCGCGTCAGGAGCAGCAGGTGCTGCGCGTTGGCGCCTTCGCCGTGTATGGCGAGGATGCCTTCCTGCGTTACGACGCCGACGCCGGGCAACTGGTGGCGCCGCCGCGTCAGCCGTCCGGCCTGGGCCAGGTCCAGGACTACCTGGGCAGCAGCGGTGCTCTCGCCACGCTGCCCATCGACCCGAGCCGTGGCAGCCTGCTGGCGCAGCTGCAGCAGGAGCCGACGCTGTGGGATCGCCTGCAGCAGGGTGGCCTGGTCGGCTGGGTGATTGTCGTGCTGGGCGCCTTCGGTCTGCTTCTGGCCATCTGGCGCATGGTCTACCTGGGCCGCGTCGGCAGTGGCGTCAAGGCGCAGATGCACGACCTCAGCGCACCGCGGACCGACAACCCGCTGGGTCGCGTGATCGGCGTGCTGGGCGCCAAGCCGCAACTGGCTGATCTGGAAACCCTCGAGCTGAAGCTCGACGAAGCGATTCTGCAGGAAACACCGCCGCTGGAAAAAGGCCAGGGCCTGCTCAAGCTGCTGGCCGCTGTGGCGCCGCTGCTCGGCCTGCTGGGCACCGTGACCGGCATGATCGTGACCTTCCAGGCCATCACCCAGAGCGGTGGCGGCGACTCGCGCCTGATGGCTGATGGTATCTCCCAGGCGCTGGTGACCACCGTACTGGGCCTGGTGGTGGCCATTCCGCTGCTGTTCCTGCACAGCCTGCTGGCCAGTCGCAGCAAGGGCCTGATCCAGATTCTGGAGCAGCAGAGCGCCGGCCTGATCGCCCTGCACCTGTCGGGAGCGCCGCGTCGTGACTGATCTTTTCGCCTTCTGGCTGCGTGCGGTCGACAGTGCCTATGCACTGCTCGACTTCATGAGCGCCGGCGGCGTGGTGATGTGGGCGCTGGCGCTGCTCTGCGTGGTGTTCTGGACGCTGGTGTTCGAGCGCTTCTGGTACATGCGCAGGATTTTTCCGCGCTGGGTGCAGGAGCGCCGCGAAGCCTGGCAACAGGTGCTCGCCGATGACAACGGCAACTGGCAGCGCGCCGTGCGCCTGGCCTGGCTGGCGCAGGCGCGTCAGCAGCTTGCAGCGCCGCTGCGCCTGGGCAAGACCCTGGTGGCGCTGTATCCGCTGCTGGGCCTGCTTGGCACCGTGCTCGGCATGATCGCGGTGTTCGACGTGCTCGCCCTCAACGGTACCGGTAACCCACGCGGCATGGCCGCAGGCGTGTGGCAGGCAACCCTGCCGACCATGGCCGGCATGGTCCTGGCCATTCCTGGATTGTTCAGCCTGGCGCGCCTCGAACGCGAAGCCAGCCAGGCCATCGAGCGGCTGGCCGACCAGCTGCGTCACGACTGAGATCGCCCAACATGAGAATGCGTCGTCACCACCAGCAGGACGAAGACACCGGCATCGACCTTACGCCGATGCTCGACGTGGTCTTCATCATGCTGATCTTTTTCATCGTCACCAGCTCCTTTATCCGCGAGTCCGGGGTCGAGGTGCAGCGCCCGCAGGCAGAGACTGCCAGCCCGCAGGACAAGGGCAACATCCTCATCGCCGTCACCGCCGACGGGCAGATCTGGATGGACAAGCAGCCGGTGGATATCCGCAGCGTGCGTGCGCATGTCGAGCGCATGCGGGTCGACCAGCCGGAAGGTGCGGTAGTGGTGCAGGCCGACCAGGATGCGCGTACCGGCCTGGTGGTCCAGGTGATGGATCAGGCACGTCTGGCCGGTGTGCAGGATGTCGCCCTGGCTGCCGGTAGCGGAGTCAACTGATGCGCCTGCCGCTGTCTTTTCTCGGCGCCTGCCTGATGGCCTTGGGGCTTTTCGCCCTGATGCTGTACATGGTCGCGCCGCCGAGCGCCAAGGTAAGTCAGGACCCGGTCAGCGTGGCCAACTTCGTGCGTATGGACGGTAACGCCAGCGAGACCGCCAGCCGCACGCGGCAGCAGGCGCCGCAGCCACCGACGCCGCAAACGCCGCAGCCTCCCACGCCGCCGACCCCGCAAACGGCCACGCCGAGCGCCAACCTGCCGGCGCTGGACATCCAGCTGCCAAGCCTGGCCAGCGGTATCGCCGTCAACAGCGCACCGGCACCGAGCCTGTCCGGCCTTGCGCCGGGTGCTCCGGCACCGACGCCGCCGAGCGAGGCCGCCGAATCCGGCGGGCAGATGGGTGGGATGGAAAGCGAAGTCATGCCGCTCAACGACGTGCGCCCGGAATACCCGCGCTATGCGCTGCAGCGTGGCATCGAAGGTTTCGTCAAACTGGCTTTCACCATCAATCGCTCCGGCAGTGTGGAGAACATCCGCGTGCTGGAAGCCAACCCGCGTAACGTATTCGAGCGCGAAGCGCGTCGTGCCGCGGCACGCTGGCGCTTTGCGCCACGTACCGAAGGCGGTCTGGCGGTGGACCGCGAAGCGGTGAAGACCCTCTACTTCCGTCTGGAAAGGAGCTGACCATGTACCGTTGGTTGTTGCTCGTGATGCTCAGTACCGCGGCTGTGCCCGGTATGGCCCAACAGACCGTCGACCCAGCCGTGTTCAAGGCCCTGAATGCGGCGCAGGCCGCTCAGCAAAAGGGCGATTACAGCGCGGCGCGGCGCGCGCTGGATGAGGTCCAGGCCAAGAGCGGCAGTCTCGAAGAGGCGCTGATCTGGCGCAGCAAGGCCTACGTGGCCTGGTCGGCCGGCAACAACGGTCAGGCCATCGAGTGGCTTGATAAGGCCTTGCGCAGCGGCAAGCTGGACGACGAGATGCTGGCTGGCGAGCGTCTCAACCTGGCCAAGCTCAACCTGGGCGAGCGCCGGTACGCCAAGGTCGTCGAGCTGCTGGCGCCTAATCAGGGCAGTGCCTCCGAGGAGGTGCTGCAGATGCTGGTGCAGGCTTATCAGGGCATGAATCAGCCGGCCAAAGCGTTGCCGCTGGCTGAGCGTTACGTGCAGGCCAATCCCAAAGCCGCGGACATCTGGCTGCAGTTTCTGGTGGGCGCCAATGCCGATCTGAAGCGCTATGCCCAGGCCGAGCGCTGGCAGCGTCAGTTGCTGGCGCGCCAGCCAAACGATGCCAAGGGCTGGCGCCAACTGGCCGGTTTGCAGCAGATGGCCGGCAGTAACGACAAGGCGCTGGCGACCCTGCGTGCGGCGCACAGCAAGGGCCTGCGTTTCAGCGAGTCGGAACTGGACAACCTGGTGCTGCTGGCCGGCGCCGCCGATCAGCCCTGGCAAGGCGCCAAGCTGCTCGCCGGCATGCTCGACAGTGGTCTGCTGGCCAACACCGCTGCCCGTCAGGAGCGCCTCGGGCTGTTCTGGTGGCAGGCGCGTGATCGTTCTGCGGCGGTGCGCGTGCTGCGCCCGCTGGCCGAGCGCAGTGGCAACGGCAAGCATTGGCTGTACGTCGCGCAGCTGGAGCTGGAGCAGTCGCGCTGGCAGGCCGGCCTGGATGCACTGGCGCGCGCCGAACGTGGTGGTGCCGAGCGCGCCAAGGTGCGTTCCTGGCGCCAGTGGGCGGAAAGCGAGCTGCGCTTCGAACGGGAAAATCGGGTCGCCAGTCGTAGCTGACGATGATACGGATATGAAAAAGCCAGACTTGATGTCTGGCTTTTTCTTTGGAGAGGTATTTGTAGGCGCGGCGGGCGGCGTTCCGATTTATCCGCGAATCTTTTTGCGGCTGAGGCCGCTCCTACGAAGATCAGCTATCGGGCAGTTCGTAGGCGTAGATCTTGTCCGCTTCCATCTGGTAACCGACCTCGGCCAGCTCGCTGCTGACATGCTCGGTTTTCAGCGGACCTTCCACCCAGAAAGGCTGGTACAGCGCATCGAGCAGTACACCCAGCTCGCTGGTAACGTGGACGATCTGGTTCGAGGGCGGTGGCGGCACGTGAATGCAGGCGCCGAAGTAGGGTACCAGCAGGAACTCCACCACGCGGCCTTCGTCGGTCACGTCCAGCGGCACGATATAGCCGGGCAGTTTCACCGCTTGGCCGTTGAGCTCCTTGACCACCGGCGCGGCCGGCGATTGCTGCATGGCTGCCGGGCCGGATTCGGCCAGGGCATCGGCCAGTTGCGAGAGGTCGTGAATCGGAGTCGGGTCGATGACCTGCGGCGGCGCATCCGGCGGGATCAGATCGGACCAGTTGATTTCGCGCACATCGGCGGCGGCCAGCGGCAGGGCCAGCGTCAGCAGCAGGCTGGCGAGCAGGGGGCGGAACATGGATTACCTCTGTGCAGTGATTCGCCTGCACAGTGTACAGGCGAATCGTGCTTTACAGGCGTATCGACAAGCCGTCGGCGAGTGACTGCCGATAGGCGCGCCAGGCCGGCACACTGCCCATCGCCACGGCCGCGGCGAGAATGCTGCCCAGCAGTTTCCATTCGTAAGCGGACGGGGCATTGAGGGCCAGGTACAGGCCGTAGTTGGCCTGTACGAAGCCCTGACTGCCGGCGATACCTAGGTACAGCAGCGCGACACCGCAGGTTACGCCGGCCAATGCCAGGGCGAAGGCTTCCAGCACCAGCAGGCAGCCGATATGCCAGGGGCGTGCGCCGACCGAACGCAGGATGGCCATCTCCCGGCGCCGCTCGTTGAGGCTGGTGAGAATCGCCGTGAGCATGCCGATCAGGCCGGTGAGCACGACGAACAGCGAGACCACGAACAGTGCCTGCTCGGCGGTCCCCATCAGGCTCCATAGCTCTTGCAGCGCTACGCCTGGGAGAATCGCCAGCAGCGGCTCGCCGCGAAACTCGTTGATCTCGCGCTGCAGGCTGAAGGTAGCGATCTTGCTGTTGAGGCCGAGCATGAAGGCGGTAATCTGCTTGGGTTGCAGGTCCATGGTGCGCGCCTGATCGGCGCTGACCCGAGCATCTCCGCGGGCCGGCATGCCGTTCTGCCAATCGACATGCAGTGCTTCCATCCCGGCCAGGGAGATGTGCAGGGTACGGTCGACCGGCGTGCCGGTGCGTTCGAGGATGCCGACCACGGTGAAGGGTTTGTCGTCATGCTTGACCAGGCTGATGGTGGCGACGCCATGAGCCAGGACGATCTTTTCGCCGAGGTCGTAGCCCAGTGCCTGCGCCACTTCTGCGCCTAGCACCACTTCGAAGGGATCGTCGGCGAAGGCGCGGCCTTCGGCCAGCTGCAACGCCTGGCTGCGGGCGTAACGGTAGTGTTCGAAATAGGCGGTGCTGGTGCCCATAACCCGGTAGCCGCGATGCGAGTCGCCCAGTGAGATGGGAATGGCCCACTTGACCTGGCGATGATTGGCGAAGCGCTCGAAGCTGTCCCAGCGGATGTTGTTGGTGGCGTTGCCGATGCGGAATACCGAGTACAGCAGCAGGTTCACGCTGCCCGAGCGGGCGCCGACGATCAGGTCGGTGCCGCTGATGGTATTGGCGAAGCTGGCGCGGGCTTCGGTGCGCACACGCTCTACGGCCAGCAACAGGCAGACCGACAGGGCGATGGCGAACACAGTGAGCAGCGCGGTGAAACGGCGGTTGGCCAGGCTGGCCATGGCTATGCGAAGAAGATGCATCTCAGACCTCGACGGGCTTGGCGGCGCGGTTGAGTTCGGCCAGTGACAGGTTACGGTCGAACAGCTGAGCCAGGCTCTGGTCGTGGCTGACGAACAGCAGGCTGGCGCCGGCAGCGCGGCATTCGGCGAAGAGCAATTGCAGGAAGGCCTCGCGGGCGTCGAAGTCCAGTGCCGAGGTCGGTTCGTCGGCGATTACCAGTTCCGGCTGGCCGATCAGCGCCCGGGCGGCGGCAACGCGTTGCTGTTGGCCGATGGAAAGCTCATCGGCGCGGCGGCCGAGCAGGTCGGCGCGCAGGCCGAGATGGTCGAGCAGCGCCGCGGCGGCCGCATCGATGCTGCCGTGGCGCTGGCGTGCGCGTTCGGCACGCAGACGCGAGAAGCGGCAGGGCAGCTCGACGTTCTCGCGTACGGAAAGAAATGGCAGCAGGTTGAACTGCTGGAAGATGTAGCCGGTGTGATCGACGCGAAAGCGGTCGCGGGCGCCGGCGGAGAGTTGGCCCAGATCCTGGCCGAGCAGACGGATATGGCCGCTTTGCGCGCGTTGTACGCCGCCGAGCAGGCCAAGCAGAGTGGTCTTGCCGCTGCCGCTGGGGCCTTTGAGGAACAGGGTTTCACCGCGCGCCAGGGTGAAGGTGGGAATATCCAGCAACTGCGCCTGGCCGGGCCAGGCGAAGCCGAGATTGGCGAGTTCGATCAGAGGTTCGGTCATTGTCTACTGCGAGTCGGGGGAAGGCGCTCATGCCGGGGCGAGGGACGCTCGCTCCGGCAATGGGGCGTGGCAGGTCAGAAGCTCAGACGTGGCTGCGCCGGCGTCAGCTCCACGCCCTGCTGGCCGTTTGGGCCGATCAGTTGTACCTGAATCTTCTCGGTGGCGGGGAAGCGTTTGAACAGTTCGACGAGATCCAGTTGTTTCAATTCGTTGGCCTTGGCGCACTCGAAGCGATAGTGCGCGTGGATGTCGCTGTGTTCGCCTTCATGATCATGATGGTCGTGGTCGTGGTCGTGGTCGTGGTCGTGGTCAGCGTCGCCGAACAATGGGCTTTCCAGTTCCACTTCGGTGGCCTTGCAGTCACCACTGTTGAGGGCGAACAGCGCGATGGGCTGCTCCAGCTCGCGCTTGGCCGCGGCGACCTTGGCCTTGTCGGCATCGCTCTTGGCGGCATGCTCGAAACCGACCAGATTCATCGCCGGGCTTTCCAGCTGCAGCTCCAGCAGATTGCCGTCCAGCGCTGCATTGAGGCTGGCGACGCCGTGCTCGTGGGCGCCCAGGCTGTCGTGGTGGTGATCGTGGTCGTGGCCGTGTTCATGCGCCTGGGCGGCGATCAGAGGCAGCAGGGCAAAGGGCAGAGCGAGCAGCAGGTGGCGCATGGTTGTCTCCAGCGTGGGTGCGATTTAGTTGTTACGTTATAACAACTTTTGTGGCGAACTGGCCAGCCTGCCGCTGCCGTGGGAGCATGGTAATTCCTGACTGGAGGCTGAACATGGTAAGAATTCGTGGGCGAATCGGCGATTGGCCGGTAGACCTGACACTGGAGCTGGATGCCGAGGACTGGGCGCAACTGGCGCAACAGGTTGCTGTCGCGCCGGCTGCCAACGCGGCGGTGTCGGCCCCTACGCTAGATGCGGGTGATGCCCTGTGGCAGACCGCCTTGCAGCTGGTGCGCGATGCCGGGCAGGTGGAAGGGCCGCGACTGATGGCGCAACTGGCGGCGCTGGCCGGCGGGGAGGCCGCGGGCAAGCGCCTGCTGGTGCGCCTGCGCCACTGCGCGCAGATTCGCATGGAAACCGGCGCAGACGCGCCGATCTATCACTGGCAAGAGCAGCAGTAAGCTACAAGCTGCAAGCTACAAGAGGACGCATGGCTCCTGATTCCGCTTGCAGCTTGAGGCTTGCCGCTGCTCTCAGTAGATCGCCTGATACAGCTTGCGGCGGTAGCTGGTGACCAGCGGATGATCGCCGCCAAGCAGGTCGAATACCTGTAGCAACGTCTTGTGCGGCAGGCCGTCGCCATAGCTGCGATTGCGCACGAATAATTTGAGCAGACCATCCAGCGCGGCTTCGTACTGCTGGCGCGCCAGTTGTTGTACGGCCAGTTGATAAACCGCCTCATCATCCTCGGCATTCTGCGCCAGGCGGCTTTTCAGCGTGGCTGCGTCAGGCAGGTCGGCGGCTTGGCGCAGGAAGGTCAGCTGTGCCCTGGCGCCAGCCAGTGCCTGCTTGTGTTCGTCGCCCTTCACGGCGTCGAGCACCTCTTCGGCCTCGCCCAGCTCGCCGCGTTCAGCCAGGCAGCGTGCGTAGAGAATCAGCGCGCCTGCATTCTCGTTGTCTTCGGTCAGCACCTGCTTGAGCAGCGCCTCGGTCTCGGCGAAGCGACCTTCGGCGAACAGGACCTGGGCGCTTTCCATCGGGTCGGCAGTAGACGGAGCCGGCTCGGCAACGTGGGGCTTTAGCATCTCGCGGATTGCCGCTTCCGGCTGGGCGCCGGCAAAGCCATCCACCGGTTGGCCGTCCTTGAACAGCACCACGGTGGGCAGGCTGCGAATGCCGAAGCGCATGACGATGTCCTGCTCGATGTCGCAGTTGACCTTGGCCAGTAGCAGCTCACCGGCATATTCCTCGGTGATCTTCGCCAGCATCGGCATCAGCGCCTTGCACGGGGCGCACCATTCGGCCCAGAAGTCTACCAGCACCGGTTTGTGAAAGGAGTTCTCGATCACCAGTTGCTCGAAGCTGGCGGCGCCGGAGATGTCGAAGATGTAAGGGGAGTCGCTCATGGTCGGTCTCGAAAAGCTGGGCAATGGTCTATTAATGCGGGCAGCGGGGCGCGGTTACAAGGGGCGCGCCGCGTGATACAGACTGACCTCGCGAAATTCCGCCGGCTCGGCCAGATCCGGCCAGGTGCAGCCATCCAGCAGGGCCAGGCGCTGGTAGAGCGGATGCTGGAAGTCCTTGACCCGCGAGTCGGCCACCAGCGCCTGACGCCCACGGCTGAGAAAATGATCGAGCAGTGGCAGATTGGCGCGGTCGTAAAGCACGTCGGCCACCAGGATCAGGTCGTAGCGGTCCGCCTCGGCGAAGAAATCTTCCGAGTAGTTCAGCGTCACGCCATTGAGTTCGGCATTGGCGCGACAGGCGGCCAGTGCCACGGGATCGAGGTCGCAGGCCACCACCTCGGCGGCGCCGGCCTTGGCCGCGGCAATCGCCGCGACGCCGGAGCCTGCGCCGAAATCCAGTACGCGCTTGCCGCGCACCCACTCGGGACGCTCGGCCAGCCAGCGCGTCAGCACCAGGCCGCTGGCCCAGCAGAAGCACCAGTAGGGCGGCTCTTCGAGAATGCGCCGGGTTTCCTCCGGGTTGAAGGCGCGGTCCATGTTGCTGGCATCGATCAGCCACAGGGCGATATCGGTACCCGGCAGGGTTTCGGCCACCAGGCGCGCATCGCCGAGCAGTTCGCTCAGCGCCCGCTGCAGCGCTTCCGGTGGCTTCATGGCGCCGGCACCAGATGCAGCGTCCCCAGATCCTGATCGCTTAACTCAACGATGGTGCGTGCCGGCAGGCGTTGCACCAGGCGCCCGGACTGGCTGACCCGGCCGCGCAGTTCCAGGCGTAAATCCTGCGGTACCTGCCGGTCGCTCACCGGCAGATGAAACGGCAGCGCTTCGCCGTTGCCACGCAGATGGATCTGGCCGAGCAGGGCACGCGGCCGGCCGCGCATGTCCACGCCCAGCAGCGCCAGATCGACATCGGCGCCCGCGGCCACGCCAATCAACTCGCCGCGCAGGCCGGGGCCTTGGACGATAGGCGTACTGGCTTCGGTCTCTGTCAGAGTTGGCGTGGCAGGCGGTGTGGTAGCCGTGGGTTCGCTGGCACAGGCGGCGAGCAGGCCGCTCAACGCCACTGGCAGGAAGGACAGGTATCGGTTCATGGCAGGTTCTGCTCTCGAAGGTGCGTTGCCATAGCTTAATTTGTCTTGCTGCCTCTATGCGCTACCATGACGCCTTTGCCGCCAACAGCCCGCGCCTGCCATGCATTGTCCCTTCTGCGCCGCCAACGACACCAAAGTCATCGATTCCCGTCTGGTCGCCGAGGGCGACCAGGTCCGCCGCCGCCGCGAATGCGTGGCCTGCGGCGAGCGTTTCACCACCTTCGAAACCGCCGAGCTGGTAATGCCGCGTCTGATCAAACAGGACGGCAGCCGCCAGCC
Organism: Pseudomonas sp. UBA6323; assembly: GCF_002439135.1. Classification (NCBI taxonomy): domain Bacteria; kingdom Pseudomonadati; phylum Pseudomonadota; class Gammaproteobacteria; order Pseudomonadales; family Pseudomonadaceae; genus Pseudomonas; species Pseudomonas sp. UBA6323. The sequence goes on from NZ_DJSX01000072.1 coordinate 18,560, forward strand.
CTTCGATGAAGAGAAGCTGCGCGCCGGCATGCAGCGCGCGCTGGAGAAACGCCCGGTCAGCGTCGAGCGCCTGGAAGAGGCCATCGCCCGCATCAAGCAGCAACTGCGCGCCACTGGCGAGCGCGAGGTGAAGTCGCTGGTGCTGGGCGAACTGGTGATGACCGAGCTGAGCAAACTCGACGAGGTGGCTTACATTCGTTTCGCCTCGGTGTATCGGCGCTTCCAGGACCTCAACGAATTCCGCGAAGAAATCGAGCGTCTGGCCCGCGAGCCGTCGAAAAGCCGATGAGCGAGCGCGACCACTTGTTCATGGCGCGCGCCCTCAAGCTGGCGCGCAAAGGCCTTTATTCAACTCATCCGAACCCACGGGTTGGCTGCGTCATCGTGCGCGACGGCGAAATCGTCGGCGAGGGCTGGCATGCCCGGGCTGGCGAGCCGCACGCCGAGGTGCACGCCCTGCGCCAGGCCGGTGAGCGGGCGCGCGGTGCCACCGCCTACGTGACCCTGGAGCCCTGCAGTCACCACGGGCGTACGCCGCCGTGCGCCGATGCACTGGTCGCAGCGGGTGTCGATCGGGTAGTCGCTGCGATGCAGGACCCCAACCCGCAAGTCGCCGGGCGTGGCCTGTTGCGCCTGGCCAACGCCGGAATCGAAGTACTGTCCGGCGTGCTGGAGGCCGAGGCGCGGGCGCTCAATGTCGGCTTCATCAAACGCATGGAAAGTGGCCTGCCATTCGTGCGGGTCAAGTCGGCGATGAGCCTGGATGGCCGCACGGCGATGGCCAGCGGCGAAAGCCAGTGGATCACCGGGCCGGCCGCTCGCGCCGAGGTGCAGCGTTTACGCGCGCAGTCCAGCGTGGTGCTCAGTGGCGCCGACACCGTGCTGGCCGATGATGCACGGCTGACCGTGCGTCCCGAAGAGCTTGGGCTTGATGCCGAGTTGACCGCCCTGGCGCAGCGTCGCCCGCCGCTGCGCGTGCTGATCGATGGCCGCCTGCGTGTGCCGTTGGACCAAACCTTCTTCCAGGTCGGCTCTGCTCTGGTGGCGACCTGCGCTGTCGCCATCGCTCCTGACGGCTACCAGGCGGACGGCCACGAACTGCTTGCCGTGCCGGGCAGCGATGGCCATGTCGACTTGCGCAAACTGATGCAGGAGCTGGCCGGGCGCGGCGTCAACGAGGTGCTGGTCGAGGCCGGGCCGCGCCTGGCTGGCGCCTTCGCCCGTGCCGGGCTGGTGGACGAGTACCGCATCTTCGTTGCGCCCAAGTTGCTGGGTTCCAGCGCACGGCCATTGTTCGAGCTGCCGCTCGATCGCATGGCCGAGGCGACGGAACTGCGCATCCTAGATATCCGCGCCGTTGGCGAGGACTGGCAGGTCACCGCCGTACCGAAGACCGCCTAGCGCGGGGCCATGCGTTACGGTTGCAAATGTGGTACAACGCCACGCGGTCATTTGCATATGGCCGCAACGTTCTCAGGGCGGGGTGAGATTCCCCACCGGCGGTAATGGTTCGCAGAACCTAGCCCGCGAGCGCTCGTCATGGCATCTGCCGGACGAGGTCCAGCAGACCCGGTGCGATTCCGGGGCCGACGGTATAGTCCGGATAAAGAGAGAGCGGGATTCCCTCCTCGGGCGCCTTTTGCGTGTCCGTGAAATCCCTATCGATCGGCATTGCCCTGTTTTTGACCAAAACAGGAGTTCGTCCATGCTGTTCAGCAATACCTTCAACGTGAAACCGGAGGGCGTATGTTCACCGGCATAATCGAAGCCATCGGCAGTATCCGCGCCATGACGCCCAAGGGCGGCGACGTGCGCGTCTACGTGGCCACCGGCAAACTCGACCTCGGCGACGTCAAGCTCGGCGACAGCATCGCCGTCAACGGCATCTGCCTGACCGCCGTGGAATTGCCCGGCGACGGCTTCTGGGCCGACGTCAGCCGCGAGACGCTGGCGCGCACCGCCTTTGTCGATCTCAAGCCCGGCAGCGCAGTGAATCTGGAGAAGGCTTTGACGCCGACCAGTCGCCTCGGCGGTCATCTGGTCAGTGGGCACGTCGATGGCGTCGGCGAGATCGTCTCGCGCGCCGATAATGCCCGCGCCGTGCAGTTCAGGGTGCGCGCCCCGCGCGAATTGGCCAAGTACATCGCGCACAAGGGCTCGATCACCGTCGACGGAACCAGCCTGACCGTCAACGCCGTCGATGGCGCCGAGTTCGAACTGACCATCGTGCCGCACACCCTGGCCGAGACCATCATGGTCGACTACCAGGCCGGGCGTAAGGTCAACCTTGAGGTCGATCTGCTGGCTCGTTACCTGGAGCGCCTGCTGCTCGGCGACAAGGCCGCCGAGCCCAAGGCCTCGGGCCTCACCGAAAGCTTTCTCGCCGAACACGGCTACCTGAAGAATTGAGGAGACGCCCGATGGCGCTCAATACCGCTGAAGAACTGATCGAAGACATCCGCGCCGGCAAGATGGTCATCCTCATGGATGACGAGGACCGCGAGAACGAAGGCGACATCATCATCGCCTCCGAATGCGTCACCGCCGAGCACATCAACTTCATGGCCCGCTTCGCCCGCGGCCTGATCTGCATGCCGATGACCCGCGAGCGCTGCGAGCTGCTCAATCTGCCGCTGATGTCGCCGCGCAACGGCTCGGGTTTCGGCACCAAGTTCACCGTCTCCATCGAGGCCGCCGAGGGTGTGACCACCGGTATCTCGGCTGCTGACCGTGCGCGTACCGTGCAGGCTGCGGTCGCGCGCAACGCTGTGGCTGAAGATATCGTCAGCCCCGGCCATATCTTCCCGCTGATGGCCCAGCCCGGCGGCGTGCTGGCCCGTGCCGGCCATACCGAGGCGGCCTGCGACCTGGCGCGTATGGGCGGTTTCGAACCGAGCGGGGTGATCTGCGAGATCATGAACGACGACGGCACCATGGCGCGTCGCCCGGAGCTGGAAAAGTTCGCTGAAGAGCACGGTCTGAAGATTGGCACCATCGCCGATCTGATCCACTACCGCCTGATCCACGAGCGTACCGTCGAGCGCATCAGCGAGCAGCCGTTGGACACCGAGCTGGGCCAGTTCAACCTGGTGACCTACCGTGATGGCGTGGAGAACACCGCGCACATGGCGTTGACTCTGGGCACCGTCTGCGCGGAAGAGCCGACCCTGGTGCGCGTGCACAACATGGACCCGCTGCGCGACCTGTTCCTGGTCAATCAGCCGGGCCGCTGGAGCATGCGTGCGGCCATGGCCGAAGTGGCCAGGGCGGGCAGTGGCGTGGTGCTGCTGCTCGGCAACCCGCTGACCGGCCCTGAGCTGCTGGCGCTGATCGGCCGTCAGCAACCGGCCAATCCTGCGACCTACAGCACCGTGGGCGCCGGTTCGCAGATCCTGCGCGACCTGGGCGTGCGCAAGATGCGCCTGATGAGCTCGCCGATGAAGTTCAACGCGATATCCGGCTTCGACCTCGAGGTTGTAGAATACCTGCCGTCTAAATAAGAAGCGGCTCGACAGAGCCGCATCTGATGACCCTCTCCCTCTGGGAGAGGGTGCCCGCAGGGCGGGAGAGGGTGTCGTGGTCAACGCCTAACCCTCTCCCTACGCGGGCCGCCCCAGCCCCTCTCCCGCAAGCGGGAGAGGGGAGAAAGCGAGCCCTCTGCCGGTGGCAAGGGGGCTACGCCGACAAACGAATTTTATTTTCGGAGCGCAAGGCGCTCCGGCTCTTTAACCCATGTGAGACCCGTCATGACCCTGAAGACCATCGAAGGTACCTTCATCGCCCCGAAGGGCAAATACGCCCTGGTGGTAGGCCGTTTCAACAGCTTCGTCGTCGAGAGCCTGGTCAGCGGCGCCATCGACGCCCTGGTTCGCCACGGTGTCAGCGAGAGCGACATCACCATCATCCGTGCGCCGGGCGCCTTCGAGATCCCGCTGGTGACCCAGAAGGTCGCTCAGCGTGGCGAGTACGCGGCGATCATCGCCCTGGGCGCGGTCATCCGTGGCGGCACTCCGCACTTCGAATACGTCGCCGGCGAGTGCACCAAGGGCCTGGCCCAGGTCTCCATGGAATACGGTGTTCCGGTCGCCTTCGGCGTGCTAACCGTCGACTCCATCGAGCAAGCCATCGAACGTTCCGGCACCAAGGCGGGTAACAAGGGTGCCGAAGCTGCGCTGTCTGCCCTGGAAATGGTCAGCCTGCTGGCGCAGTTGGAGGCCAAGTGAGCAACTCCGGTAACGGCCAGCCGGCCAAGAAGGGCCCCAGCGGCAAGATTCTCGCCCGTCGCGAAGCCCGCACCCTGGCCATGCAGGCCCTGTACTCCTGGCACATCGCCGGGCAGCCGCTGAACGAGATCGAGGCGCAGTTCCGCGTCGACAATGACTTCAGCAAGGTCGATGGAGCCTATTTCCACGAGATCCTGCACGGCGTGCCGCGGCAAAAGACCGAGCTGGACGGTGCCTTCGCGCCGCTGCTCGATCGTCCGCTGGAAGAGATCGATCCGGTCGAACTGGCCATCCTGCGCCTGTCCACCTACGAGCTGAAGAACCGCGTCGACGTCCCCTACAAGGTGGTGATCAACGAAGGTATCGAGCTGGCCAAGGTGTTCGGTGCCACCGACGGGCACAAGTTCGTCAACGGCATCCTCGACAAGCTTGCGCCTACGCTGCGTGCCGCCGAAGTCAACGCCAACAAGCGTTGAGGCCCTAGCGGATGCTCGGTTCACGATCTCGCCAACCCCTGTCCTGCTCTCGCGTTGCAGGGCCGGCGCGCAGTGGATCGTGGCTCGCACATGGGTGAGTTCGAGCTGATTCGTCACTACTTCGCCGCGGCCCCCTGTGCGCAGGGTGGCGACGGCGTGGTTCGTGGCATTGGCGATGATTGCGCGCTGCTGGCGCTGCCAGCCGACGAACAGTTGGCGGTTTCCACCGATACGCTGGTCGCCGGGGTGCACTTCCCCGACGCCTGCGATGCCTTTCTCCTCGGTCAGCGTGCGCTGGCCGTCTCTGCCAGCGACCTGGCCGCCATGGGCGCCACGCCGCTCGCCTTTACCCTCGCGCTGACCCTGCCGAGCGTCAGCGAGGCCTGGCTGGCCGCGTTCGCTCGCGGCTTGCAGCTGATGGCGCAGAACTGCTCGATGACGCTGGTCGGGGGCGATACCACACGCGGTCCGCTGAGCCTGACGCTGACCGTGTTCGGCCGGGTGCCGCGCGGGCAGGCGCTGCTACGCAGCGGTGCGCAGGTGGGGGATCTGCTCTGTGTCGGTGGCGAGCTGGGCGACGCCGCCGGGGCGTTGCCACTGGCACTGGGGCAGCGTAATGCGCCAGATGAAATCCGCGAGGCGCTGCTGGCGCGCTACTGGTCGCCGCAACCGCAATTGGCCCTGGGCCAGGCCTTGCGTGGGCGGGCCACGGCCGCGCTGGATATTTCCGACGGGCTGCTAGCCGACTGTGGTCATATTGCCGAGGCTTCGCAGGTAGCCTTGCAGATCGAACTGGAGCGAGTTCCACTGTCTACGCCGCTACGTGCGTTCGCTGGTGAAGAGCACGCGCGGGCCTGCGCGCTGAGTGGTGGCGATGATTACCGCCTGGCCTTTACCCTACCGCCAGCGTTGCTTGCTGATGTACAGGCCGATTGGCTCGATGTGCGGGTTATCGGCCGTGTGCTGGCCGGTACTGGCGTACAGTTGTTGGATGCTGCAGGTCAGCCCATCGAACCGCCCCGTGGCGGCTATCAACATTTCTGACAGGACGGAGTGCGTGTGACCGATCACCCCAACCAGGTTCCCGCCGAATACGTACCGCCCTCGGTGTGGCGTAATCCCTGGCACTTCATTGCCTTCGGCTTCGGCTCCGGCACCTTGCCCAAGGCGCCCGGTACCTGGGGCTCGCTGGTGGCACTGCCGTTCGTGCCGCTGTGGCAGATGCTGCCGGACTGGGGCTACTGGCTGCTGCTCGGCGTGACCATGCTGTTCGGCTTCTGGCTGTGCGGCAAGGTCGCCGACGACCTGCGCGTGCACGACCATGAAGGCATCGTCTGGGACGAGATGGTCGGCATGTGGATCACCCTGTGGCTGGTGCCTGAGGGGTGGGTCTGGTTACTGCTAGGCTTTCTCATGTTTCGTCTGTTCGACATCGTCAAACCCTGGCCGATTCGCTGGATCGACCGTCATGTGCATGGCGGTGTCGGCATCATGCTCGATGACATCATCGCCGGGGTCTTCGCCTGGCTGGCCATGCAGGGGCTGGTCTGGGCCTGGGCCAACTACGGAGCAGGGCTGGGTTTCTAAAAGGTCATGGGGATGAGGCAAAGCTGGTTGGGCGTACTGTTGATGCTGTGCACCCTGAGCGGTGCTCAGGCGCAGAGTGATCTGCCAGACGAGATACGCCTGGCCAGCGAGGTGTGGGAAGCCTACACCGAAGCCGACGGTACCGGCCTGGGCTGGGACATCATGCGTGAGGTGTTCGAGCCGGCAGGCGTCAGGCTGAGCATCTACAGCGTGCCCTACACGCGCGCCGTCGGGCTCGTGCAGCGCGGCGGGGCCGATGCCTGGGTCGGTGCCTATCGCGACGAGATCGAGGATCAGGTGTTTTACCCCAAGGAGCACTATGACAGCGATCAGATCGTCGCGGTCGGCCTCAAGGACAAGCCCGTGCCGACGCTGGAGAGCCTGGGCAAATACCGGTTGGTCTGGGTGAGAGGCTATGGCTACGAGGAATATCTGCCGAATGTGCGCGACTACCGGGAAGTGCAGCGGCGTGGCGGTATCCTCGGCATGCTCAACCTGGGCCATGCGGACTTCTACATCGATGCTCGTCCCGAGGTCGACTACGTCCTGAACCAGGCCGCCAACCCGCAGCGGTATCGCGTGACGGATCTGACCCAGTTGCCGCTTTATCTCGGTTTTGCCGATACGCCGCGTGGTCGTGCCCTGGCAGAGCTTTATGACCAGCGTCTGGCCAGGCTGATTGCCAGCGGCGAGTTGCGGTCGATCTTCGCGCGCTGGCATTGGCCCTATCCCTTCGACTGAGCCGGGAGACCCTCATTCATGCTGCTTCGTCATTGTCTCGCTGTGCTGGTGCTGTCGTGTTCGAGCCTTTCCTGGGCGGCTTCTCAGGTCCAGGTGGTCGGTCTGTTTCCCGGCGCGGCAGTGGTCAACGTCGACGGCCAGCGCAAGCTGGTGCGAGTCGGTCAGAGCGGCCCGGGCGGTGTGCAGGTGGTCAGCGTCGACAAGCAGGGCGCGGTGTTGCGCGTCGATGGTGTCGAGCGCGCCTATCCGCTGAGTCGCGAATACAGCGCCGGTTTCGCCGAACCGGTTAGAAAGCGCCTGAGCATTGCCAAGGGGCCAGGTGGCCACTACTGGATCACCGGTTCGGTCAACGGCCAAAGCGTGCCATTTCTGGTGGATACCGGTGCCACGTCGGTTGCCCTCAATGAAGCCCAGGCGCGCCGCCTGGGCATCGACTTTCGCGTCAGTGGGCAACCGCTCACGGTCAGTACTGCCAGTGGTACGGCGCGTGGCTGGCGGGTCCGCCTGGATCGGGTCAAGATCGGCGACATCGAGGTGCTTGGCGTCGAGGCCGTGGTGCTGGAAGGGGGCGCCCCCGCCGAAGCCTTGCTCGGCATGAGCTTCATGAGTCGCGTCGGCTGGCGCGAGGAGCAGGGCATGCTGGTGCTGGAGTCCAAGCTCTGATCACGGCATTAACCGTTTCGATACCGATGATCAGCAATTCTGTCTGACCCGGCCGCTGGGCCTGCTGATACAATGCGCGCCTGTTTCGTACTCATTGCTAGGAGTATCCGGTGTCCGTCGTGTTCGTCGCCGCCTCCCAACTGCCCACCCCTTTCGGTGTGTTCACCATGCACGGTTTCCTCGACGAGGCCACCGGCAAGGAGCACGTCGCCCTGACCTTCGGCAACGTCGCCGATGGTGCTCCGGTGCTCGGGCGTCTGCATTCCGAATGCCTGACCGGCGACGCGCTGTTCAGCCTGCGTTGCGACTGCGGCGCCCAACTGCAGGCAGCGCTGCAGGCCATCGCCAATGAGGGTCGCGGTGTGCTGCTGTATCTGCGTCAGGAAGGTCGTGGCATCGGCCTGCTGAACAAGATCCGTGCCTATGAACTGCAGGACGGCGGTGCCGATACCGTGGAGGCCAACGAGCGTCTGGGCTTCGGTGCCGACCAGCGCGACTACGCCATCTGCCTGCCAATGCTCGAGCATCTGCGAATCAACAGCCTCAAGCTGATGACCAACAATCCGCGCAAGGTCAAGGCGCTGGGCGACATGGGCATCGCCGTGGATCATCGCGTGCCGCTGCAGATCGCGCACAACCCCTACAACAAGCGCTACCTCGCCACCAAGGCCGGCAAGCTCGGCCATATGCTGGGTAACCAGCATCAGGGTGAGGCCGAGGAAAGCCTGTGACCCGAGGCCAGGTAAAGCGCCGGCTGGCGCTGGCCTGGTGGCGCCAGCTGGGCGTGGCGCTGGCGCCGCTTTTCGTATTCAACCTGCTGTTCGGTGGCGGTAATACCACGGTGCTGACCATGCCGCTGTTCATCGCCGGCCTGGCCTCGATGTTCGTCAGCCTGCCGCTGTTTTCCGCCTACAAGCGCGCGCTGATCGCCTCCGAGAAGGCGCTCGACAGCGAAGCCGAACCCGCCGCCTGGCTGGAGCTGGATCGTGTACGCCTGCGCGCTCTTTTGGGCGCCGCGCTGCCGGCCTGGATCGCTGCACTGGCGGTGCTGGCTGGCCTGGAGGCGATTCCGTTGGTGCTGCTCGCACTGTCGTCCATCGTCCTGCACAGCCTCTATCGCATCCCCCATCAGCTGGGCTGACATGCGTAAGTGGCTGCTCGCCCTGTGCCTGCTGACGCTGCCGCTGTCGGCCGCCGAACGGGTGATCAGCCTGGCGCCCTCGCTCAGCGAAATCATGCTCGACCTGGATGCCGCCGACCTGCTGGTCGGTGTACTCGACGGGGATGAGCGTCCAGCCGCGCTGGCGCATCTGCCCACCGTTGGGCGTTATGGCCAGCTGGAATTCGAGCGTCTGCTGCAATTGGCACCGGATCTGATCCTCATCGCGCCAGGCAGCGTGCCGCCCGCGCAGCAGGCGCAGTTGCGGGGTTTAGGTATCGATCTGTTGATCGTCGAGCCGCAACGCCTCGACCAACTCGGCGATGCCTTCGTACGCATTGGCAAGCGAATTGGCCGGCCGGAGCCGGGTGAGCAGCTGGCGTCCGAGTTTCGGGGCGCGCTGGATGCGTTGCGTCAGCGCTACCGGCGCGATCAGCCCCTGTCGGTGTTCTATCAGATCTGGCACCAGCCGCTTTACACCATCGGTGGCCAGCAACTGATTGGTGATGCCCTGCAGGTGTGCGGTGCGCGCAACCTGTTCGATGACCTGCCGCAGCCTGCGCCTCAGGTCAGCGTCGAAGCGGTGCTGGCGCGTGATCCAGATGTGATTCTTGGCGGTAGCAACGCCGAATTGTCCGCTTGGCAGGCCTGGCCGCAGTTGCATGCGGTACGCCTGGGGCAGGTCTGGGCGGTGCCGGACAAGGGCCTGGAAAGGCCCAGCCGGCAGATGCTCGGGGCCATCGAAGAGCTGTGCGCGCTGATGGCGTCGGCGCGTTAGCGTTACGTGGGGTGCATAGCGTCACGTAGGGTGGGTTGGCCGCTTGTTGCGATGGTCGGTTGATTCACTGTGCTTGATGCGGCGTAACCCACCATTGGTGCAAGACGATCTATCGCCTGGTGGGTTACGTGGGGCAGCCATCCGAGCGCACAGTGTTTATCGGCGTCGGCTATGTTGGTGTTCAGCGCCGCTAACCCACCCTACGGTTGTTGCTCATCAACTTTAGAGCTGCGGCGTCCAGGTCACGGCGAATAGCGCGGTGCGGCCGGCGCTGTTGTAGCCGAATCGGCCATTGGCTGTGCTGTAGGTCGCTTCTGCGTAATCCTTGTCCAGCAGGTTATCCAGCTTCAGGCTCAGGCCCAGCTCCTGGGTGGCCTGCCAGGCGGCGCGCAGGCTGAGCAGGCCGTAGCCGCTCATCTCGATCTCGTTCTCGGCATCGTCGTAGCGACCACTGATCGCGCGCCAGCCTGCGCCCACCGAGACATCGCCAAAGCGGCGGTCGAGATCCAGGCTCAGTGTACGTTTGGCACGGCGCTGCAGGGTGTGGCCGCTGTCGCGGTCACGCGGGTCGATCAGCGCCAGGGCGAGGTTGCCCTGCCAGCCGAAAAGCTCCTGCTGCACGGCGGCTTCGAAGCCGTTGATCCGGGCTGTCTGGATGTTCTGCGGAATGAAGTTCTGGTCCAGAACGATGGCGTCCTCGATCTCGGTGCTGTACACGGACGCCTGCAGGGAGCCGGTGTCGCTGTAACGGCTGCGCCATTGCAGTTCGTAGCTCTTCGAGCGTTCCGCGGCGAGGTCGGGGTTGGCGCTTGGGAAGCACAGGCCACCGGCGCAGAAGTCCGGGTAATACAGGTCGTTGAAGGTCGGTGCGCGGAAACCTTCGCTATAGGACAGGATCAGGTCGTTGGCCTGGTTCAGGGGCAGGGTCAATGCCGCGTTCCAGGTGTTCTCGTTGCCGAACTGCTGGTTGTCGTCATGACGCAGGCCCAGCTCGGTGGAGAAACGCTCACCGGCGTAGCGATGCTGAATGAAGGCCGCTCGGTTCCAGCGTGAGTCCTCGACGAAATCCGTGGTGCCCTGTGCTCGATCTTCATACCAGTCCAGACCCAGCAGCAGTTGATGGTTGTCGCTCAGTGTCAGCGTGTTCAGCCAGTTTGCAGCGTCACGATAGGTGTTGAATTGACTGACGCTGCCGCCTGCCTGGTCGTTGCCGCTGTCGCGCTTGTCCTCGCTATGCCCCAATTCCAGGCGGCTATTCCACGCGTCGTTGAGGCGTGCATCGATAAAGCCAGAGATGCTGCTGAGCAGGAAGTCAGTGGTCGGCAGCGAGCCGGTAAAGACATCGTCGTATTCCACCTGGCCGCGTTGATCGAGCGCACTGAAGCCCACCTGCAGGTCATCGTGGAAACGATGCGACAGATTCAGGCTGAGCGAGCGGTTGCGATAGGCGTCGTCATCGCCATTGGCGCCGAAACCGTCGCGAGTGGCATCAATGCCGGCCGTCTCGTCCAGGGCGGCGCCGAGATTGAAGCGCGTGCGCTGGTCGCCACCGGAGAGGCCGAGGCTGCGCTGGTAGGTGCTGTCGCTGCCGGCTGCCAGGCGAGCGTAGGGTTTGAGGCCCTGGCCGTCGCCCTTGCGGGTGAAGATCTGAATCACCCCGCCGATGGCGTCGGAGCCATAGAGCGCCGAACGGGCGCCGCGCACGACCTCGATGCGCTCGATTTGCTCAGGCGCGAGAAATTCCAGGCTGCTGGTACCGCTGGACGCGGCCGAGATACGTTGACCGTCGACCAACACCAGGGTCTGCGCCGTGCTGGTGCCGCGCAGAAAGACGCCTGTCTGGCTGCCAGCACCACCGGTGCGCACGACGCCAAGACCGGGTACGCGCTCCAGCAGTTCAGCAACGCTGCTGACCTGCAGACGCTCGATATCCGCCCGTTCGAACACCGTGGTCGCCGCTGTAGCCTGGGCTTGCGGCTCGGCCAGGCGCCCGGAGGTCACCACCAGAGGGGCACTCATATAGGGCTCGGCAGCCAATACGGCAGTAGGCATGACGGCGATGGCCAAAGCCAGGCGGGACAGTTTCATTATCGAGATTCCTCAAAGTCGGCAGACATTCGAGGAGGGCAGGGGCAAGCGCGGGACGGCGGCGCTTGACGGTGCGGCCCTCCGCAACACCAGTCACACCGTCAGGGCCGGTCTCCGGACTCTCGACCCGCGTCCGCCTTCCCGGTATTACCCAGTGGCTGTTGGGCGTGGTTGCAGGCTCTTGGGCCTGCGGTCGATTACCGTTGCGGGGGCAGCGTCGGGGTTGCTCATGAAGAGCGCACCGACTTCCCGTTTAACGCCGCTTGCGCAGCGCACCCTGGCGGAACATGAAGTGCGCGCACCTTAAAGTGCGTGTCTATGAATGACAAGCAAGCCCGGCTCATTCAGCGATGAGCGGGCTTCATGCTCAGGCCTGAAGCAGGTTCAGGCGCTGGCGTACCGCGCGCTCAATGCCGGCTTCGTCGAGGCCGCATTCGGCGAGCATCTGGCTGGGCTTGGCGTGCTCGACGTAGTAGTCCGGCAGGCCCAGGTGCAGCATCGGCACCTGGCAGTTCTCGGCAGCGAAGAATTCGCTGACCGCGCTGCCGGCGCCACCCATGATGCTGTTCTCTTCGATGGTCACCAGCAGCGCGTGGCTGCCTGCCAGTTCGCGTAGCAAGGCTTCGTCGAGGGGTTTGACGAAGCGCATGTCGACCACTGTGGCATCCAGTGTTTCGCCGACGCGTAGGGCTTCGGCCAGTTGCACGCCGAAGGCCAGCAGGGCGACGCCCTTGCCCTGGCGGCGTATCACGGCCTTGCCAATTTCCAGCGGTTCCAGGCCGGCATCGAGCGGCGCGTTGGGGCCGCTGCCGCGCGGGTAGCGCACCGCCGCCGGGCCGTCGAACAGGTGGCCGGTGGTGAGCATGCGGCGCAACTCGTTCTCGTCGCTCGGCGTCATCACCAGCATGCCGGGGATGCAGCGCAAGTAGGACAGGTCGAAGCTGCCGGCATGGGTCGGGCCGTCTTCGCCGACCAGGCCGGCGCGGTCGATGGCGAACAGCACGTCGAGGTGCTGCACGGCCACGTCGTGAATCAACTGGTCATAGGCGCGCTGGAGGAAGGTGGAATAGATCGCCACCACCGGCTTGGCGCCTTCGCAGGCCATGCCGGCGGCCAGGGTCACGGCGTGCTGCTCGGCAATCGCCACGTCGAAGTAACGATCAGGGAAGCGCTCGCTGAAGGCCACGAGATCCGAGCCTTCCTTCATCGCCGGGGTGATGCCGACCAGGCGCGCGTCCTGCTCAGCCATGTCGCACAGCCACTGGCCGAACACGTTGGAGTATTTCGGGCCGCTGGGCCGCTTCGGGCTAGAGAGCGGCGCAGCGACAGGCGTCACCGGCTCCAGCTTGGTGATGGCGTGGTAGCCGATCGGATCAAGCTCGGCCGGGGCGAAGCCCTTGCCCTTCTTGGTCACCACGTGGAGGAACTGCGGGCCGTCGAGGTCGCGCATATTGCGCAACGTGGCGAGCAGGGTGGGCAGGTCGTGGCCGTCGATGGGGCCGACGTAGTTCCAGCCCAGTTCCTCGAACAGGGTGCCAGGCACCAGCATGCCTTTGGCATGTTCCTCGACCTTGCGCGCGATTTCCCAGGCGCCGGGCAGGTGCGAGAGGATCTTCTTGCTGCCCTCGCGCATGCTGGCGTAGGTGCGGCTGGAGATGATCTTGGCCAGGTAGTTGGACAGGCCGCCGACATTCTTGGAGATCGACATGTCGTTGTCGTTGAGGATCACCAGCATGTTGGCGCCGACATCGGTGGCGTGGTTGAGCGCCTCGAAGGCCATGCCGGCGGTCAGTGCGCCGTCGCCGATCACCGCTACGCTCTTGCGCTTCTCGCCCTTCAGGCGGGCGGCGATTGCCATGCCCAGCGCCGCGCTGATGCTGGTGCTGGAGTGGCCGACGCCGAAGGTGTCGTACTCGCTCTCGCTGCGGCGCGGGAAGGCGGCCAGACCGTCCTTCTGGCGCAGGCTGCCCATGCGCTCGCGACGGCCGGTGAGAATCTTGTGCGGGTAGGCCTGGTGACCGACGTCCCACACCAGGCGGTCATCGGGAGTGTCGAAGACGTAGTGCAGGGCGATGGTCAGCTCGATCACGCCGAGGCCGGCACCGAAGTGCCCGCCGCTCTGGCCAACGCTGTAGAGCAGGTACTGGCGCAGTTCATCGGCGAGGGTTTCCAGGTCCGCTTCGGCCAGGCGGCGCAGTTCGTCGGGCGTGTTGGCGCTGTCGAGCAACGGCGTCAACGGGCGCTCGCGGGGGATCTCGTGGAAAGTGGTCGGCATCAGGCGAATCGTTATAGGTGTAAAAGATGCGGCAGTTTACCTGATGCCAGGAAAACAGCCCAATTTGCTGACCACATCGGCGTTACCGGTAGTGTCTTGCGAGGAAATCCAGCAGCAGGGCGCTGACCCGTTCGGCGCATTCGGCCTGTAGCCAGTGGCCGGCGCCGGGCAGGTCGTGGCGCTCCAGGTGCGGCACCTTGTCGCCCATGCGTTTCAGGGTCGGCGCCTCGAAGCGCCCGACCGGATCGTTTTCCCCGAGCAGGAACAGCGTCGGCTGCGTCACCTGAAGCCCGGCCAGGGATTCTGTGCGCTGCCAGTTGCGCTCGAAGTTGCGGTACCAGTTCAGTGCGCCGCGGAAACCGTGACGCTCGAAGGTGCGCAGGTAGTGGGCGAACATCGCCTCGCTGCACCAGGCCGGCAGTGGCAGGTCATCCGGCATGCCGTCGAACAGCTGCGCATCGGCCGGTTTGTCCGTCGCCAGCAGGGCATCGCCCAGGCCGCTGAGCAGCAGGCGCAGGCTGCGGCCGATGTCATCGTCCAGTTCGGCCTCGGCCAGCCCCGGTTGCTGGAAGTAGAGGATGTAGTGGAAGCGCCCGGCGTAGGCCTCGCGCATCATCTCGATGGCCGGACGTTTCGGCCGTCCGCCGAACGGCACCGACAGCGCGCCGAGGGCCTTGACCCGCTCAGGCTCCAGCAGCGCCAGGTGCCAGGCCACCGGCGCGCCCCAGTCATGGCCGACCACAGCCACCTCGCGCTGGCCGAGCATGTCCATGGCGGCCTGGATGTCGCCGCACAGGGTGATCAGGTCATAGGCGGCCGGATCGGCCGGCGCGCTGCTGGCGCCGTAGCCGCGCATCTCCGGGGCGAACACGCGGTAGCCGGCGGCCGCCAGCGCCTCGATCTGCGGATGCCAGGCGTACCAGCATTCGGGAAAGCCATGCAGCAACCACACCGGCCGGCCGTGCTCGGGGCCGGCGCTGTACAGGCTGAGTTCGATGTCATTGACGGCGAGCAGGCGGTGGTCGAGGTGCATGGACGATTACCAGGTGTCGATGAAGGGACGTTTCTTGCCATCACGCCGGGGCGGACGCGGCGCCGCATTGAGGCCGCGCAGCAGCCAGGCGCGGCTGTCGGCCGGGTCGATCACGGCGTCGATCTCAAGGTAGCTGGCCATGTTCAGCGCCTTGCCGTTTTGGTAGGCCTTGGCCACCAGCTTGTCGAACAGCGCCTGGCACGTGGCCTCGTCCGGCTGGGCCGCCAGCTCTTTGGCGAAACCCAGGCGCACCGCACCTTCCAGGCCCATGGCGCCGAACTCGCCACTGGGCCAGGCGGCGGTGAACAGGGGAGAATGGAAGCTGCCGGCCGCCATGGCCTGGGCGCCGAGGCCGTAGCCTTTGCGCAGCACCAGGGTGAAGAACGGCACCGTAAGGCTGGCGGCGGTGACGAACAGGCGCGAGACATGACGCACCGTGGCCTGCTTTTCCGCCTCCGGGCCGACCATGAAGCCGGGGGTGTCGCACAGCGAGATGATGGGCAGGTCATGCGCTTCGCACAGTTGCAGGAAGCGCGCGGCCTTGTCGCCGGCCACCGCATCGATGGCGCCGCCCAGGTGCGCAGGATTGTTGGCGATCAGGCCGAACGGCTTGCCCTCGATGCGGATCAGTGCGGTGATCAGGCCAGGTGCGAACTGGCGGCGCAGTTCCAGCACGCTGCCGTGATCGGCCAGCAGTTCGATCACCTGGCGGATGTCGTACACGCGCAGGCGGTTTTCCGGGATCACATGGCGCAGCTCGCGGGCATCGCTGCACTGCCAGTCGCTGAGCGGGCCCTGGAAATAGCCCAGGTACTGCTTGGCTACGGCGACCGCCTCGGCTTCGTCTTCGACCAGTACGTCGATCACCCCGTTGGGGCCTTGCACGCTGGCCGGGCCGACCTGTTCGGGGGTGAAACTACCCAGGCCACCGCCTTCGATCATCGCCGGGCCAGCCATACCGATGCTCGCATTGCGGGTGGCGATGATCACGTCGCAGCAGCCGAGCAGCGCGGCGTTGCCGGCGAAGCAGCGGCCGGAGACAACGCCCACCGTCGGCACCAGGCCGGAGAGTTTGGCCATGGCGACGAAGGTGTGGCAGTCCAGCCCAGCCACGCCGACGAAGTCGGTATCGCCCGGGCGGCCGCCACCGCCTTCGGCGAACAGCACCACCGGCAGGCGCCATTGCTCGGCCAGGGCCAGCATGCGGTCGGTCTTCTTGTGGTTCATCACCCCCTGGGTGCCGGCGAATACCGTGTAGTCGTAGGCGATGGCCATGCAGCGCGCGGCCTCGCTGCCGAAGCTCGCGGCGTTCACCGTGCCAATCCCGGCGACCAGGCCATCGGCCGGGCTCAGTTCCAGCAGCTCCTCGGGCGAGCGTCGACGACGCTGGGCAGCCAGGGCCATGGCGCCGTATTCGATAAAACTGTCTGCATCGAGCAAGTCCGCGAGGTTTTCCCGGACGGTGCGCTGGCCGGTCTTGCGCCTTTTCGCCACGGCCTCGGGGCGGCGCGCATCGGTCAGGCGCGCGTGGCGCTCCAGCACCTCGGCCAGGTCGGCGCGGATATGCGCCAGGTCGACCGCCTGCTCGCCATAACTGTCCAGACCATCCACCTCGGCCGGCTGCAGGAACGCCAGCGCCTGGCCCTCGCCGATGGCTTCACCGGGTACAACCGTCAGCGCGCGGACGATACCGCTGTGCTCGGCCTTGACCTCGAACTCCATCTTCATCGCTTCCAGCACGGCGATGGGTTGGCCGGTGGCCACGGCGTCGCCCTCGGCCAGCGCCAGGCTGACCAGCACGCCAGCGCTCGGTGCGTTCAGCGCCAGGGTGCCGGGCGGGGCGTCGACAGTGGCCTTGGCGCTGTGCAGCGCGGCGTCAGCGGCGAAGTAGCGATGCGGGTGGGCCTGCTCGCGGTCGGCCAGCAACTCGCTCAGATGACGCTCGACATAGGTGGTGTCGACCTGGTTGGCAATCACCTCGTCGCGCTGCAGCAGGTTCTGCAGCAGGTGCAGGTTGCTCGCCACGCCTTCGATGCGGAACTCGCACAGCGCCCGGTAGGCGCGGCGCAGGGCGCTGGGGTAGTCGCTGGCGCTGGCGATCAGCTTGGCGATCAGCGAGTCGTAGGCCGGGCTCACCGCATAGCCGGCATAGCCGCAGCCATCCACGCGCAGGCCAGGACCGGAGGGCGGCTGGTAGGCGGCGAGCACGCCGCTGGCCGGGCGCGCGCTGCCATCGACGAGTAGGGTTTCCAGATTCAGACGCACCTGCACGGCATAGCCGTTGATCGCCGGTGGCGCGAGCAGGTTCAGCTCGGCCAGGCTTTTGCCGGCGGCCAGGTGCAATTGCGTGTGCAGCAGGTCGACGCCGGTGACCTGTTCGGTGACGGTGTGCTCCACCTGCACGCGCGGGTTGGCTTCCATGAAGTAGAAGCGCCCCGGCTGGTCGAGGTCGAGCAGGAACTCGAATGTGCCGATGCCGCGATACTGCACCTCGGTCGCCAGGCGCAGGGCACTGGCGATGATCGCGTCACGGGTGGCCGCATCCAAATCGGGGCTGGGCGCGATCTCCAGCAGCTTCTGGTGGCGGCGTTGCAGGCTGCAGTCACGCTCCCACAGGTGGCTGACCGCGCCGCTGCCGTCACCGAGTACCTGCACTTCGATATGCCGGGCGCGGCGCACACGCTTTTCCACGTACAGCGCGCCACTGCCGAAGGCGCCCTGGGCTTCCGAGGCACAACGGGTAAAGGCGTCGACCAGTTGCGCCGGATCATCGACCGCGCGCATGCCGCGCCCGCCACCGCCGGCCAGGGCCTTGAGCATTACGCTGCCGTGTTCGGCGAGAAAGGCGCTTGCCTGCTCAAGTGTCACCGGCCGGTTGATGCCGGGTACCAGCGGCACCGCGCAGCGCTCGGCAAGATCGCGGGCGGCGGCCTTGTCGCCGAACAGCTGCAGCGTTTCCGGCGCAGGGCCGACGAAGGTCAGCCCCGCTTCCTGACAACGTCGGGCGAAGTCGGCGTTCTCGGCGAGAAAACCGTAGCCGGGGTGGATGGCCGTGCAGCCCTGCTCGCGGGCGATGCCAATGAGCTGCTCCATATCCAGATACGCAGCCACACCGCGCCCTGTGAGCGGCAACGCCAGGTCCGCCTTGCGTGTGTGCAGGCAGGCACTGTCGTCCTCGGCGAATACCGCGACGCTGCGGATACCGAGGTCGGCGCAGGCCTGGGCGATGCGGATGGCGATCTCGCCACGGTTGGCGATCAGCAGGGCGGGGAAGGGCATGGCGGCTCCGGACGTCTTGTCGTTATGGAGCCATCTTAGGTGGCTGGTTGCCGGGGTAAAGCAAGCCTTATGTGGCGATCATGCGGTCATAGATGACAATGATGGAGCGGGACGGCTATCGCGGCTGAAGCCGCTCCCACAAGAGCAGCCTAGCAGGCCGTTGAAAAACGTAGGCGAGGCAGGCAAGACAAGGCAAAAACAGCCGAAAAAGCGCAGTTTACGTGTTGTAAATGAGCATTTTGAG
>NZ_DJSX01000056.1:0-20860 GCF_002439135.1 Pseudomonas sp. UBA6323
CTTCTTACCCATTCGCCTTTAGCCGTCTGCCGCCTGGCCAGTTGCCTGCGCCTGCTGTGCTGCGCCGACCTGCTGCGGCTCAGCGGCGATGCAGTATACGCGCTGCAACCCGGCACCGCCAACCTGCAGTCGCTGCAGCTGATGCCAGCCAGCGTTGCGCTATATGCCCTGGACGAGGACCTCGCCGGACGCGGTCTGCAATCGCCTGAGCGCGTGCAGTTCGTGGATTACCCGGCATTCGTCGAGTTCTGCACCCGCTACGCCAAGGTCAACAGCTGGTTATGAACAGCTTGAACGTCGGCGGACGCGATATCGCCCTGGACAAGGACGGCTACCTGGTCGAGCTACAGGACTGGTCACGCCCCGTTGCCGAAGCGCTGGCCGCTGCAGAAGAACTGCAACTGAGCGATGAACACTGGGATATTCTCGAACTGCTGCGCGCGTTCTACGCAGAATTCCAGCTATCACCGGCCAATCGCCCCTTGATCAAGTACGTGGCGCTCAAGCTCGGCCCCGACAAGGGCAACAGCTTGCACCTCAACCGCCTGTTCAAGGGCACGCCCGCCAAACTCGCCGCCAAGCTCGCCGGCCTGCCGAAACCGACCAATTGCCTATGAACCTGATCACGCCCGAAGAACACCCTTTCGCCCTGTTCGTGCGCACGCTTGGCAAGGGCAAGCGCGGCGCACGCGGCCTGACCCGCGAGGAGGCCCGCGAAGCCATGGGTATGCTGCTCGACGGCAAGGTCGAGGACACTCAACTCGGCGCCTTCCTGATGCTGCTGCGGCACAAGGAGGAAAGCGCCGAGGAGCTTGCCGGTTTCACCGAAGCCATCCGCCCACGACTGGCCGCGCCCGCCATCCAGGTCGACCTGGACTGGCCCAGCTACGCCGGCAAGAAGCGTCACCTACCCTGGTACCTGCTGGCGGCCAAGGCGCTGGCCGCTAGTGGCGTGCGCATTTTCATGCACGGTGGCGGCGCGCATACCGCCGGGCGCCTGTATACCGAGCAGCTGTTGGCAATGCTGGATATCCCCTGCTGCCGTGACTGGCAAAGCGTGGCAGTCGCGCTCGACCAACACGGCCTGGCCTACAGCTACCTGGGTGACTGGATGCCAGCGCTGCAGCGCATGATCGACTTGCGCAACACCCTCGGCCTGCGCTCGCCGATTCACTCCCTGGCGCGCATCATCAACCCGCTCGGTGCCAGCTGCGGGCTGCAGAGCATCTTTCACCCCGGCTACCAGGCCGTGCACCGCGAGGCCAGTCGACTGCTGGGCGACGAGGCCATCGTGATCAAGGGCGAAGGTGGCGAGATCGAGGTCAATCCGGACGTGGCCTGCCATCTGTACGGCACGTGTAACGGCGCGGACTGGGACGAGGAATGGCCAGCGCTCTCGGCACAGCGCCACGTCAAGCCCGAGCGGCTCGATCCGGACGTAATGGGCGCGTTCTGGCGGGGCGAGCAAGAGGACGCCTACGGCCACCTGGCCGTGATCGCCACCATGGCCACCGCGCTACGTGGGCTGGGCATGGCCCGCGATGAGGCTTTCCAGCAAGCACAGCAACGCTGGGACACACGCTTTCAATCTAACTGATCGATCTTTTCAGCCAGCTTTTTCCACCTTTCAATCAACTTCATAACGCTAGACTTCGGGTTCATTCAGAACGGAGGCAAGCGTTATGGGCTTGTTGATCGATGGACGCTGGCATGACCAGTGGTACAACACCGGCAACAGTGGCCGCTTCCAGCGCGAAAGCGCGCAACGCCGCAACTGGGTAACCGCAGACGGCAGCCCTGGTCCCAGTGGCAACGGCGGCTTCAAGGCCGAAGCGGGCCGCTATCACCTTTACGTTTCGCTGGCGTGCCCTTGGGCGCACCGCACGCTGATCCTGCGCAAACTCAAAGGCCTGGAATCGCTGATCGACGTCTCGGTGGTCAGCTGGCTGATGCGCGAGCATGGCTGGACCTTCGACCGTGAAACCGGCTCCAGCGGTGACCACCTCGACAACCTGAGTTACATGCACCAGCGCTACACGAGCGACGACGGCAACTACACCGGCCGCGTGACCGTACCTGCGCTGTGGGACAAACAGAGCGGCGGCATCGTCAGCAACGAATCGGCGGAGATCATCCGCATGTTCAACAGCGCATTCGACGGCCTGACCGGCAATAACCTGGACTTCTACCCGGAGCCGCTACGCGCACGTATCGACCAGCTCAACGAGCGTATCTACCCGGCGGTGAACAACGGCGTCTACCGCGCCGGCTTCGCCACCACCCAGGAAGCCTACGAAGAAGCCTTCGACGAGCTGTTCGCCATGCTCGATGAGCTGGAATCACTGCTCGATGAGAATCGCTACCTGGCAGGCGAGTACCTCACCGAAGCGGACATTCGTCTGTTCACCACAGTGATTCGCTTCGATGCCGTCTATCACGGGCACTTCAAGTGCAACCTGCGGCGCATCGAGGATTACCCGAACCTTTCCAACTGGTTGCGTGAGCTGTATCAGTGGCCGGGTATCGCCGAGACGGTGGACTTCACTCATATCAAGTCGCACTACTACGCCAGCCACGCCACCATCAATCCTACAGGCGTGATCCCCAAGGGGCCGCAGCAGGACTTCACGCGCGCGCATGATCGCCAGCGCCTGCCAGGCAAGGGTGTGTGGCGAAAAAGCTGAGAGCCAGGTCGTAGGGTGGATGACGCTTTTTTCATCCACCGATGCCCAGCCGCGGTGGATCGATGATGCGCGATCCACCCTGCCTGCGTCAGATGCTGCCTTGAGCGCCTTCGAACCAGGCCAGCTTGTCACGCAATGTCACCACTTCCCCGACGATCACCAGGGTGGGCGCGTGCACTTCGTGTTCGGCCACCAGCTCCGGCAGGGTTTCCAGCGTGCCGGTAAAGACCCGCTGATTCTGCGTGGTGCCCTGCTGCACCAGTGCTGCCGGCGTTGCTCCTGAGCGGCCATGCGCGATCAGCTGTTCGCAGATACCCGGCAACCCCACCAGGCCCATGTAGAACACCAGCGTCTGGCCGGGCGCCACCAGATCCTCCCAGGGCAGGTTGCTGCTGCCATCCTTGAGGTGACCGGTGACGAAACGCACCGACTGCGCATGATCGCGATGGGTCAGCGGAATCCCGGCATAGGCCGCGCACCCCGAGGCCGCAGTAATACCCGGCACCACCTGAAATGGAATGTCCTCGGCGGCCAGCTGTTCGATCTCTTCGCCACCGCGGCCGAAGATGAACGGATCGCCGCCCTTCAGGCGCAGCACGCGCTTGCCCTGGTGTGCCAGATCGATGAGTAGCTGGTTGATCTGCTCCTGTGGCACAGCGTGATCGGCGCGGCGCTTGCCGACGTAGATACGCTCGGCATCGCGCCGGCACAGCTCGATGATGGCCGGCGCCACCAGACGGTCGTAGAGCACCACATCGGCCTGCTGCATCAGACGCAGGGCACGGAAGGTCAGCAGGTCGGGATCGCCCGGGCCGGCGCCGACCAGATAGACCTCGCCCAGCGCACGTGGCGCCGCACCGGCCAGACGTTCCTCCAGCAGGCGCTCGCCCTCTTCCGGCTTGCCGGCAAACACGCTCTCGGCGATCTGCCCCTGGAAGACGTCCTCCCAGAACACCCGGCGCTGCTGCACATCGGGAAACAGCTGCTTGACCCGCTCGCGAAAGCGCTTGCCCAGGTTGGCCAGCTGGCCATAGGTGGCCGGAATCCAGGTCTCGATCTTGGCGCGGATCAGCCTGGCCAACACTGGCGCATCGCCGCCGCTGCTGACCGCGACGATCAGCGGCGAGCGGTCGACGATGGCCGGGAAGATCACGCTGCACAGCGCCGGCGCGTCCACCACGTTGACCGGAATGCCCAGCGCCTGGGCCTCGGCGGAAATCTGCGCGTTGAGCGGCACGTCATCGGTGGCGGCGATGACCAGAGAGATGCCTTGTAGATCGCTGCTCGCATAGCCGCGCAGGAAACAGCCCTCGGCCCCGGCCAGCTCCTGAAGCTCGCTACGAATCTCGGGCGCCACGACGCGCAGACGTGCTCCGGCATCGCTCAGCAGGCGTGCCTTGCGCAACGCGACCTCGCCACCACCGATCACCAGTACCGGGCGATCCTGCAGCTTGTGGAACAGCGGAAGGAATTGCATGAGTCGTGCCTCGTAAGCAGAAAGTGAGCGGCTGGATCGCAAGGTGCGTGTACGCGCCACTGATGGACGCCGGTAATGGGCGCGCTGTAATTACGGCGCCCATCGCCAGCCTGCCGCGCAAAAAACGGGGCGGCTATTGCCACCCCGTATGTGCAAAACGATCAGGCTTAGCCGATCACCTCAATGCCGCCCATATAGGGTTTGAGCACCTCGGGCACGCGGATGCTGCCGTCAGCCTGCTGGTAGTTCTCCAGCACCGCTACCAAGGTACGACCGACCGCCAGGCCGGAACCGTTGAGGGTGTGCACCAGCTCCGGCTTGCCGGTTTCCGGGTTGCGGTAACGTGCCTGCATGCGGCGCGCCTGGAAGTCGCCGCAATTGGAGCAGGAGGAAATCTCGCGGTACTTGTCCTGGCTCGGCACCCAGACTTCGAGGTCGTAGGTTTTCACCGCAGAGAAGCCCATGTCGCCGGTGCACAGCGCCAACTTGCGATACGGCAATTCCAGCAGTTGCAGCACACGCTCGGCGTTGGCGGTCATGCCTTCCAGCGCCTCGAAGGACTTGGACGGCTCGACGATCTGCACCATCTCGACCTTGTCGAACTGGTGCTGGCGGATCATGCCGCGGGTATCGCGACCGGAAGCGCCGGCCTCACTGCGGAAGCACGGCGTGTGCGCGACGAACTTCAATGGCAGCTGTTTGGCATCGAGAATTTCGCCGGCGACGATATTGGTCAGCGAAACTTCGGCAGTCGGGATCAGGTACAGATCGGCCTGGTCTTCACGACGGATCTTGAACAAGTCTTCCTCGAATTTCGGCAGCTGGCCGGTGCCTTGCAGCGCCGGAGCCTGTACCAGATAAGGCGTGTAGGCCTCTTCGTAACCGTGCTCGCCGGTGTGCAGGTTGATCATGAATTGCGCCAGGGCGCGGTGCAGGCGCGCGATGGGGCCGCGCAGCAGAGCGAAACGTGCGCCGGACAGCTTGGCGGCGGTTTCGAAGTCCAGCCAGCCGTGCTGTTCGCCGAGGGCGACATGATCTTTGACCTCGAAATCGAAGGTGCGCGGCGTGCCCCAGCGCGCCACCTCGACGTTGCCGTCTTCGTCGGCACCGACCGGCACGGACTCGTGCGGCAGGTTGGGGATGTTCAGCAGCAGGTTGTCCAGCTCGTTCTGGATGGCGTCCAGCTCACGCTTGCCGGCTTCCAGGTCGCTGCCCATCTGATCGACTTCCGCCAGCAGCGGCGCGATGTCTTCGCCACGCGCCTTGGCCTGGCCGATCGACTTGGAACGGCTGTTGCGCTCGGCCTGCAGCTGCTCGGTGCGCACCTGCACCGACTTGCGCTGACTCTCCAGGGCCTCGAAGCGAGCGACGTCGAGGGCGAAGCCGCGGGTAGCGAGGCGTTCGGCGATTTCGGAGAGTTGCGTGCGGACGAGTTTGGAATCGAGCATGTTCGGGTCTCAAGACAACGGCGAAATGATGATGGCCAGCACTGTGGCGCGGGTTGTGGAGTGTAAAGCCTTAGCAGGCTGTTGAAAAACCACCTGCGTTCTTTTCAACAGCCTGCCGGCAGGTCAAGCCGCCAGACGAGCCAGGCTCAAACCGGCCCAGGCCGCCAGCAAGCCGCCGATGATGCTGAACGCCAGGTAGCCGAGCGCTTCGAGCGCGCGCCCACCCTCGATCAGTTTCATGATTTCCAGGCTGAAGGATGAAAAAGTGGTGAAGCCGCCCAGCACGCCGGTAATCAATCCCGTGCGCAGCTCCAGTGGCAGCTCGGTACGCGTGAGAAACAGGCCTGACAACAAGCCGATCAACAGACAACCAATAACGTTGACGGCAAAGGTGCCCAGATAAAAATGCCGCGGCCAATTGGCGGCGACCCAGCTGGAAGCCAGAAACCGCATCACCGAGCCAACCGCGCCCCCGGCGGCTACGGCAAGCGCCACGCGAATCATGGCGCTCTCCTTCGCCTCGGGCTTGCGGCATCCAGGTTACGCAAATGCTGCAGCTTGTCGCGAATCTTCAGCTCCAGGCCACGCGGCACGGGGTCGTAGTACTGACGCGGCTGCAGGTTCTCGGGGAAGTAATCCTCGCCCGCCGCGTAGGCATCCGACTCGTCATGGGCATAGCGGTACTCATCGCCATAGCCGAGCTGCTTCATCAGTTTGGTCGGGGCATTGCGCAGGTGCAGCGGAACCTCCTGCGAACCCTGCTCGGCGGCATCACGCATGGCTGCCTTGAAGGCCGTATAGACCGCGTTACTTTTCGGCGCGCAGGCCAGATAGACGATGGCCTGGGCCACGGCCAGCTCGCCTTCCGGGCTGCCCAAGCGCTCCTGCACGTCCCAGGCATTGAGGCACAGGGTCAGGGCACGCGGATCGGCATTGCCGATGTCCTCGCTGGCCATGCGCACCACGCGCCGGGCGATATAGAGCGGGTCGCAGCCGCCGTCGAGCATGCGCGCGTACCAGTACAGTGCGCCGTCCGGGCTGGAGCCACGCACCGACTTGTGCAGGGCGGAAATCTGGTCATAGAACGCCTCGCCGCCCTTGTCGAAGCGACGACGGCTGTCGCCCAGCAGATTCTGCAGCAGCTCGACGCCAATCTCGCCATCGTCTTCAGCCAGGTCGACGGCGTTCTCGAGGAAGTTGAGCAGGCGCCGACCATCGCCATCGGCGGCAGCCAGAAGAATCTGGAAGGCGTCGTCCGGCAGGCTCAGGTGGCGATCGCCCAAACCTTTCGGATCGCTCAGGGCGCGATTGACCAGCTTGCGCATGGCCGTTTCATCGAGACTCTTGAGAACATAGACGCGCGCGCGCGACAGCAGCGCGTTGTTCAGTTCGAAAGAGGGATTCTCGGTGGTCGCACCGATGAAAATCAGCGTGCCATCTTCGACGTAAGGCAGGAAGGCGTCCTGCTGGCTCTTGTTGAAGCGATGCACTTCGTCGACGAAGAGAATGGTGCGACGGCCGTACTGCGCGGCATGCTGCTGGGCCACCTCGACAGCCTGGCGGATCTCCTTCACGCCGGACAAAACGGCGGAAATGGTCTCGAAATGCGCATCGGTGACCTTGGCAAGCAGCCGCGCCAGGGTGGTTTTGCCTACCCCGGGCGGCCCCCAGAAGATCATCGAGTGCAGGGCGCCCTGCTCCAACGCCTCACGCAGCGGTTTGCCCGGCCCCAGCACGTGCTCCTGGCCGACGTATTCATCCAGACTGGTAGCACGCAAACGCGCAGCCAGGGGCTGCGCGACGGGTTGGCGACCGAACAGATCCACGCGTTACTCCTGGATGACGTCCGCGCCTTCCGGAATGTCGAAAGTGAACTGGCCGTCATCGACCGGCTCGTTCATCTTCACATTGAGGAACAGGATGTTGGTGCGCTGGCCGATGCTGTCGATCAGCTGCATGTCGTTGAGTACGCGGTTGCGGAACGACAGGCGCAGGCTGTCGAACAGGCTGTCCTTGGCCTTGGGCTTGAGGATGAAGTCGACCACGCTGCCGCCTTCCTTGTAGTCGATCTCGAAGTTCTCGCGAATCTGCGACACATCGCCGGACAGCAACAAGGCCGGGGTGTGGGTCATACGCTGGTCGAGGGTCTGGATGGTCACCTGCTCCAGGTCCGGGTCGTACAGCCAGACCTTTTCACCATTGGACACCAGCAGTTGCTCCATCGGCTGGTCGGTGTGCCAGCGGAACAGGCCAGGGCGCTTGAGCATCAGCTCGCCGGCGGTTTCCTGCAGCTGGGTGCCGCTTGCATCCAGAGTCAGTTGGGAAAAACGGGCGTTGATGGTCTGCGCCTGGTTGAGCAGTTCGGTCAGGCGCTTGGTGGCCGCCTCTTCATCAGCCTGGGCGGTTAGCAGGGTAAAGCTCAGAGCGGCCAGCATCAGCAGGCGAATAACACGCATATAAACCCCTTGAGTCCGTATGAGAATGACGGGGCGGCTCCGCACCCCGTACTGCTCGGCAGCACCTGAGCTGCCGTGAATCCTGTAGACCGCCAATTCGGCGGTTTATCCGCGTTCAGTCGCGCGATGAACCGGGCGCGAGCACCTCGCGCGAACCATTGGTATTCATCGAACTGACCACGCCGGCCATTTCCATCGCTTCGATCATGCGCGCGGCGCGGTTGTAGCCGATCTTCAGCTTGCGCTGCACGGCGGAAATGGAGGCGCGGCGGCTTTCCAGCACGAAATTGACGGCTTCGTCGTACAGTGGGTCTTCCTCGCTGCCCTCGCCGCCTTCGCCACCGCCACCTTCGAAGCCGCTGCCGCTCTCCTCGACGCCGGCGAGGATGTCCTCGATGTAATCCGGCGCACCGCGCTGCTTCCACGCCTCGACCACGCGATGCACCTCGTCGTCAGAGACGAAGGCGCCGTGCACGCGGATCGGCAGGCCGGTGCCGGGCGGCAGATAGAGCATGTCACCGTGACCAAGCAACTGTTCGGCGCCACCCTGATCGAGAATGGTGCGCGAGTCGATCTTGCTCGATACCTGGAAGGCCATGCGGGTCGGGATGTTGGCCTTGATCAGGCCGGTGATCACGTCCACCGACGGACGCTGGGTGGCGAGAATCAGGTGGATACCGGCGGCACGGGCCTTCTGCGCAATACGCGCGATCAGTTCTTCGACCTTCTTGCCGACGATCATCATCATGTCGGCGAATTCGTCCACGACTACCACGATGGTCGGCAGCGTTTTCAAATGCGGCGGCTCGTCTTCCATCGACTCGCGCTTGTAGAGCGGATCATGCAGCGGCGTGCCGGCCTCGATGGCGTCCTTCACCTTGCGGTTGAAGCCCGCCAGGTTGCGCACGCCCATGGCCGCCATCAGCTTGTAGCGACGCTCCATCTCGGCCACCGACCAGCGCAGGGCGTTGGCCGCCTCCTTCATGTCGGTGACAACCGGACACAGCAGGTGCGGAATACCTTCGTAGATCGACAGTTCGAGCATCTTCGGGTCGATCATGATCATGCGCGCCTCTTCAGGCGTGGACTTGAACAGCACCGACAGAATCATCGCGTTGACGCCCACCGACTTACCGGAGCCGGTGGTACCGGCCA
This sequence comes from Pseudomonas sp. UBA6323, assembly GCF_002439135.1. NCBI lineage: Bacteria > Pseudomonadati > Pseudomonadota > Gammaproteobacteria > Pseudomonadales > Pseudomonadaceae > Pseudomonas > Pseudomonas sp. UBA6323. Next base: position 9,221 of record NZ_DJSX01000056.1, read on the forward strand.
CCAGCAGGTGCGGCATCTTGGCCAGGTCGGCGATCACCGGGCGTCCGCCGATATCGTGGCCCAGCGCCAGGGTCACCGGCGACTTGGCATCGTCGTACTCGCTCGAAGACAGCACTTCGGAGAAGCGCACGATCTGCCGATCCTCGTTGGGCACCTCGATGCCCACGGTGGTCTTGCCGGGAATCACCTCGACCACGCGCACGCTGACCATGGCCATCGAACGCGCCAGGTCCTTGGCCAGGTTGGAGATGCGGCTGACCTTGACTCCGGCCGCGGGCTGGATCTCGAAACGGGTAATCACCGGGCCGGGATGCACAGACTCGACCACCACGTCGACACCGAACTCCTTGAGTTTGATCTCCAACAGGCGCGACATGGCCTCCAGCGACTCGGGCGAGAACTGCTTCTGCTTCTTCTCGGCGACGTCGAGGATGGAAATCGGCGGCAGGCTGCCTTCGACGGCAGTATCGACGAACAGCGGCGCCTGCTTTTCCTTGAGTACCCGCTTGCTCGGCTCGGCCGCTTTCGGCGGCGCGGGCGGGGTGATCACAGGTGCCGGGCGCTTCTCGCGCTCGCTCATGTGCTTGCTCAGCGACTCTTCGCGCTCGATCAGGCGCTCCTTGACCTTGGCCTGCTCGCGACGGTCGGACACCACCGGCGCGGCCACCTCGGTGACCCGCTCGTCCAGCTCGCGCAGCTGAATCTTCATCTGCTTGCGCTCGTTGCGGGCGTTCCACCAACCGGTGATGGCGCCGTGAATCAGCTCGATCAGATCGAGGGTGATCTTGCCCGTGAGGTCCATTACGCGGAACCAGGACAGGTCGGTGAATACGGTCAGACCGAACAGGAAAAGCGCCAGGAACAGCAGCGTGCTGCCCTCGATGTTGAGCGCATCCTTCGCCAGCTCACCCAGGCTCGCGCCCAGCATGCCGCCACCGGAGCCTTGCATTCCGGCAGCCGGATCGAAGTGAATGTGGGCCAATACGGCGCCGGAAAGGATCAGGAAAACCAGGCCGATGCTGTGCCAGGAAAACAGCCAGCCATTCCAATGCCAGGGTTGATTGCGGGTGCGAAAGACCTGCCAGGTCTTGGCGGCCAGCAAAAGCGGGAAGATATAGGCGAAGTAACCCAGAGCACCGAACAGCGCACTGGATAGCCAGGCGCCGATGCTGCCGCCGGCATTGATGATGCGCTCGACCTGTACGCTGTTGTCCCAGGCGGGATCCGACACGTTGTAGGTCAACAGTGCCATCAGCAGATACAGAAACATCGCACCCAGGGCGATCAATGCGCCTTCCTTCAGTCGATACTGAAGTTTCTGGCGCCAATCGGTGATCTGGGTGGTGGGATTCTTCAAAACAGCCATTTCCTGCGCCCCTGGCGCGTCCATCTGATGGTTAACCGCACAAGCGGCCTATTGTAGGGTGAGCCTGACGAGTAGGCCAATCAGCGTGCTCCCGCACCTGCCCTGCTTCGGTGTAGCATAGCCGCCAGCAGCTTCCATGCGGCTCAATTGGAGCACGCATTCTCTTTTGTGACAAAGGCTTATGGGGTTTTTTTATGAGCGAAGTCAAGCATTCCCGCCTGATCATCCTGGGTTCCGGCCCAGCCGGTTACAGCGCAGCGGTTTATGCCGCGCGTGCCAACCTCAAACCCGTTGTGATCACCGGCATCCAGCCTGGCGGCCAACTCACCACTACAACCGAAGTGGACAACTGGCCGGGTGACGTCGAAGGCCTCACTGGCCCGGCGCTGATGGAGCGCATGCAAAAGCACGCCGAACGCTTCGACACCGAGATCATCTACGACCACATCCATACCGCCGAGTTGCAGAGCCGCCCCTTCGTACTCAAGGGCGATAGCGGCACCTACAGCTGCGACGCCCTGATCATCGCCACCGGTGCCAGCGCCCAGTACCTCGGCCTGCCATCGGAAGAAGCCTTCGCCGGCAAGGGCGTCTCCGCCTGCGCCACCTGCGACGGCTTCTTCTATCGCAACCAGGTGGTCGCGGTGATCGGCGGCGGCAATACCGCCGTCGAAGAGGCGCTGTATCTCTCGAACATCGCCAAGGAAGTGCACCTGGTACACCGCCGCGACAAGCTGCGTTCGGAGAAGATCCTCCAGGACAAGCTGTTCGACAAGGTCGAGAACGGCAACATGCGCCTGCACTGGAACCACACCCTGGATGAAGTGCTCGGCGACCAGAGCGGCGTGACCGGCGTACGCCTGAAAAGCACCCTCGATGGCAGCAGCAAGGAGCTGGATCTGGCCGGCGTATTCATCGCCATCGGCCACAAACCCAACACCGAGCTGTTCGTCGGCCAACTGGACATGCATGACGGCTACCTGAAGATCAAGGGCGGCAGCGAAGGCAATGCGACCGCCACCAGCATCGAGGGCGTATTCGCCGCCGGCGACGTGGCTGACCACGTCTACCGCCAGGCCATCACCTCGGCTGGCGCTGGCTGCATGGCCGCACTGGACGTCGAAAAGTTCCTCGAAGACCATTGATGCCAGGAGGGCGGACGACGTCCGCCCTCCCCTCCTCCGGGCTCTGACGCATGCTGACCTGGCTGCAACGCGATTCACTGGATTTCCCTCCCCTGGCCAAAGCCATGCACGAGCCGAATGGCCTGCTCGCCGCTGGCGGCGACCTGAGTGCAGACCGCCTGGTCAGTGCCTACCGCCACGGCTGCTTCCCCTGGTTCCAGGACGGGCAGCCGATTCTCTGGTGGTCGCCGGATCCGCGCACCGTTCTCTTTCCCGATGAGCTGCACGTCTCCCGCAGCCTGGCCAAACTGCTGCGCCAGCAGCGCTACCGCGTCACCTTCGATCAGGATTTCGCCGCCGTCATCGCCGCCTGCGCCGAGCCCCGCGCTTACGCCGACGGCACCTGGATCACCCGCGGCATGCAGGAGGCCTATCTGCAGCTGCATGAACGCGGCATCGCTCATTCAGTCGAGGTCTGGCTGGAAGACGAGCTGGTCGGCGGCCTTTATGGCCTGGCCATGGGCCAGCTATTCTTCGGCGAGTCCATGTTCAGCCGCGCCGACAACGCGTCCAAGGTCGGCTTCGCTACGCTCGTCGGCAAGCTGCGGCAATGGGATTTCGTACTCATCGACTGCCAGATGCCCACGCAGCACCTGCATAGCTTTGGCGCCAGAGCCATACCGCGCGCTCGTTTCGCCGACTATCTGCAGCGCCATCTCGACCTGCCGAGCCAAGCTGACTGGCTTGCCTAGTCGCGCAGCCAAGCCTGGCTTACACTCTAGGCAGGCTTTTTCGAGATTTCGCCATGACCGAGCTGGCCCGCCTGAAGTTCTACGCCACTCAACCTCATCCTTGCAGCTATCTGCCGGAAGAACAGGCCACCACCCTGTTTCTCGACCCCAGTCAGCCCATGGACGTGCTGGTCTATGCCGAACTGTCAGAGCTGGGCTTTCGCCGTAGCGGCGATCACCTCTACCGCCCGCATTGCCAGCAATGCACCGCCTGCATCCCGGCGCGCATCCCGGCCGCGCGCTTCACGCCCAACCGGCAACAGCGGCGCATCCTCAAGCGCAATGAAGATATTGTCGTTCACTGCGTACGCCCGGCGTTCACCGAGGAGTATTACGATCTCTACGTACGCTATATCGAGCAGCGCCACGCCGACGGCGACATGTACCCGCCCAGCCGTGATCAGTTCTCCACCTTCCTGGTGCGCGACCTGCCCTTTTCACGCTTCTATGAATTCCGCCTGCACGGCCGGCTGGTCGCGATTGCCGTCACCGATCTTCTGCCGAATGGTCTGTCGGCGGTCTATACCTTCTACGACCCTGCCGAAGAGCGCCGCAGCCTGGGTCGTTTCGCCATTCTCTGGCAGATCGGCGAGACCGCACGCCAGGGGCTGGGCGCCGTCTATCTCGGCTACTGGATCAAGAACTGCCGCAAGATGAACTACAAAACCCAGTACCGTCCTATCGAACTTTTCGTCAATCAGCGCTGGACACTGCTGACCTAGCCCCTGGCAACACCGTCCGACCAGCTCGACAATCCAAGCCCCTTGGCGCAGCCCCCTGTTTTCGGGCACAATGCACGCCGCTTTTGCCTGGCGCCAGTTGCACCGGGCCATTTCCTGGATACCGAGGGCTTTACTGCATGTCGAAAGAAGACAGCTTCGAAATGGAAGGCACTGTCGTCGACACCCTGCCCAACACCATGTTCCGCGTGGAGTTGGAAAACGGGCACGTCGTTACCGCGCACATCTCCGGCAAGATGCGCAAGAACTACATCCGCATTCTCACTGGTGACAAGGTGCGCGTTGAGCTGACGCCTTATGACTTGAGCAAGGGTCGCATTACCTACCGCGCCCGTTAAGCCAAGCACCAAACGAAAACGCCCGGCCTATGCCGGGCGTTTTCGTTGGCTCACCGAAAGCCACAGGCTTTCAGTGAGCGACCATTCGATCAGGCGACCTCCGCCGCCGTCTCGAACTCGAAGCTGGGTTCGCCATCCTTGATGTCGACGTGCACCACGCCGCCATGCTCGGCCAGTTCGCCGAAGAGGATTTCCTCTGCCAGCGGACGCTTGATCTTATCCTGGATCAAACGCGCCATCGGTCGTGCGCCCATCATCACATCGTAACCACGTTCGGCCAGCCAGCTGCGCGCCGCGTCGCTGACCTCCAGCGTGACACGCTTGTCTTCCAGCTGCGCCTGCAGTTCGGTAAGGAACTTGTCGACGATGCTCTTGATGACTTCGTGACTCAGGCGACCGAACTGGATGATGGTGTCCAGGCGGTTGCGGAACTCCGGTGTGAAGCTCTTCTTGATGACTTCCATGGCATCGGTGGAGTGATCCTGCTGCGTGAAACCGATCGATGCACGCGACGCGGTTTCCGCACCGGCGTTGGTGGTCATGATCAGGATCACGTTGCGGAAGTCCGCCTTGCGCCCGTTGTTGTCGGTCAGCGTGCCGTGGTCCATCACCTGCAGCAGCAGGTTGAAGACTTCCGGATGCGCCTTCTCTATCTCATCGAGCAGCAGCACGCAGTGCGGCTGCTTGGTGATCGCCTCGGTCAGCAGACCACCCTGATCGAAACCGACATAACCGGGCGGCGCGCCAATCAGGCGAGAGACGGTATGGCGCTCCATGTACTCGGACATGTCGAAGCGCACCAGCTCGATGCCCATGGCCTTGGCCAACTGCCGCGCAGCCTCGGTCTTGCCCACGCCGGTGGGACCGGCGAAGAGGAAGGAACCGACCGGCTTGTCCGGCGCCTTCAGGCCCGCACGCGACAGCTTGATCGCGGTAGCCAGCGAATCGATGGCGGCGTCCTGACCGAACACGGTGAGCTTCAGATCCCGCTCCAGATTACGCAGCAACTCCTTGTCGGAGCTGGAGACGTGCTTCGGCGGAATGCGCGCGATCTTAGCGACGATGTCCTCGACCTGCGCGACATCGATACGCGCCACACGCTTGTCTTCCGGCTGCAGGCGCTGATAGGCGCCGGCCTCGTCGATCACGTCGATGGCCTTGTCCGGCATGTGCCGGTCATTGATGTAACGCGCAGCCAGCTCGGCCGCGGCCCGCAGGGCTTCGTCGCTGTACTCGATGTGGTGGTGTTGCTCGAAACGTGCCTTGAGCCCCTTGAGGATGCCGTAGGTATCGTCCACCGACGGCTCGACCACGTCGACCTTCTGGAAGCGCCGAGCCAAAGCGCGGTCCTTCTCGAAGATGCCGCGAAATTCCTGGAAGGTAGTGGAACCGATACAGCGAATCTCGCCAGAGGACAGCATCGGCTTGAGCAGGTTGGACGCATCCATGACCCCGCCCGACGCGGCGCCGGCACCGATGATAGTGTGAATCTCGTCGATGAAGAGGATGGCGTGCGGGCGCTTGCGCACCTCGTTGAGCAGCGCCTTGAGGCGCTTCTCGAAGTCGCCGCGGTACTTGGTGCCAGCCAGCAGCGCGCCGAGATCAAGCGAATACACGACGCTGTCGGCCAGCAGATCCGGCACCTGCTCGTCGACGATGCGCTTGGCCAGGCCTTCGGCGATGGCAGTCTTGCCGACGCCAGCCTCGCCTACCAGCAGCGGGTTGTTCTTGCGCCGGCGCGCGAGAATCTGCGCGACGCGCTCGACCTCGTGCTCACGCCCGACCAGCGGATCGATACGCCCCTGGCGGGCCAGGTCGTTGAGATTGCTGGCGTAGGCATCCAGCGGATTGCCGGACGCGGAAGACTCGCCGCCCTCCTCATCCTGCATGTCCTGATCGTTTTCATGGTGCTCGCCATGTCCCGGCACCTTGGAGATGCCATGGGCGATGTAGTTGACCACGTCGATACGGGCGACGCTCTGCTGCTTGAGCAGGAACACCGCCTGACTTTCCTGCTCGCTGAAGATCGCCACGAGCACGTTGGCGCCGGTCACTTCTCGCTTGCCGGAACTCTGCACGTGGAACACCGCACGCTGCAGCACACGCTGGAAGCCCAGGGTCGGCTGGGTTTCGCGGTCCTCATCGTGCTGAGGGATCAATGGCGTAGTGGAGTCGATGAACTCCTGCAGATCATGGCGCAGCTTGTCGAGGTTGGCCCCGCAGGCCCTTAAAACGCTGGCCGCCGCCTCGTTATCCAGCAAGGCGAGCAGCAGGTGCTCGACCGTCATGAACTCATGACGCTTGGCACGGGCCTCCTTGAAAGCCAGATTGAGGGTGACTTCGAGCTCTCGATTCAACATAGCTTCACCTCATACCCAAGAGGCCGGCGTTAACCGTCCTTCTCTATTTCACAGAGTAGCGGATGCTGACTTTCTCGCGCGTACTGATTAACCTGCATCGCCTTGGTCTCAGCAATATCGCGGGTGTAAACACCACATACCGCACGCCCTTCTGTATGGACGGCCAGCATGATCTTGGTCGCCAGCTCCCGGTTCATGCCGAAAAATGTTTCAAGCACTTCGACGACGAAATCCATTGGGGTGTAGTCGTCATTGAATAAGACCACCTTGTACATCGGTGGTGCCTGCAATGCTGGCTTGGATTCCTCAACAGCAATACCAGAGGAGTCATCCTCATGCTCTGCCGGGTGATCCTGATTGAATGTTAGTCGAATCTGGCTACTTGCATGCATGCTGAAATTAGAGGTTCAAGGCCGGGCGAACGGGGATGCTAGAGGGATTTTGACTGACTTCTCAGCCATCCGCCGTATAGCCTTGACTAACGGCAAAAGGGTGTTACAACAAAAGAATACCCATCAGCGGGTATCAGGGATTCCACGCCTTCGCCCAGCCTGGTTGGTTATCGCGCGGAATCGAAGTGGATGATACTCCAGAGATGGAGTCCTTTGCAGAGGGATATCAGCATGCTCAGCGGTAAGGTCAAGTGGTTCAACAACGCCAAAGGTTATGGATTCATTTTGGCCGACGGCCGAGATGAGGACCTGTTCGCCCACTACTCGGCCATCCAGATGGACGGATACAAGACACTCAAGGCCGGCCAGCCGGTCCGCTTCGAAATCGTGCAAGGCCCCAAAGGACTGCATGCGGTCAATATCAGCGCAGCTAGCGCCACTCAGGATGCCCCCGTGGCGGTCACCCAGACGCAGAGTATCGAAAGCACAGTCGAAGCTTGAGCATTCCAGCGCCACGGCCTTATCAAGGCGAAGTGCCGGATACGAGAAGGCCGGTCATGTGACCGGCCTTCTTTATGCCTCTGAATCAGCTTACATATGGCTGATCATCGCATCGCCGAATTCGGAGCAGGACATCAGCTTCGCTCCCTCCATCAAACGCTCGAAGTCATAGGTCACCGTCTTGGCGGAGATGGCGCCGTTGGTGCCTTTGATGATCAGGTCGGCGGCTTCCCCCCAACCCATGTGGCGCAACATCATCTCGGCGGAAAGGATGACCGAGCCGGGGTTGACCTTGTCCTGACCGGCGTACTTGGGCGCAGTACCGTGAGTCGCCTCGAACATGGCCACCGAATCGGACAGGTTGGCGCCGGGCGCGATGCCGATGCCACCGACCTCGGCTGCCAGCGCATCGGACAGATAGTCGCCATTGAGGTTGAGCGTGGCGATCACGTCATACTCGGCAGGACGCAGCAGGATCTGTTGCAGCATGGCGTCGGCGATCACGTCCTTGACCACGATGTTCTTGCCGGTGCGCGGATTCTTGAACTGCATCCACGGGCCGCCATCGAGCAACTCGGCGCCGAACTCTTCGCGAGCGATCTCGTAGCCCCATTCCTTGAAGGCACCTTCGGTGAACTTCATGATGTTGCCTTTGTGCACCAGGGTCACCGAACTGCGGTCATTGTCTACCGCATACTGCAGCGCCTTGCGCACCAGGCGCTTGGTGCCGGCTTCGGAAACCGGCTTGATGCCGATACCGCACATGTCGGTGAAGCGAATCTTCTTGACGCCCATTTCCTCGGTGAGGAACTTGATGACTTTCTCAGCCTCGGGGCTGCCAGCCTTCCACTCGACACCGGCGTAGATGTCCTCGGAGTTCTCGCGGAAGATCACCATGTCCACGTCACCCGGCTTTTTCACTGGGCTGGGCACGCCCTCGAACCAGCGCACCGGACGCAGGCAAACATACAGGTCGAGCTCCTGACGCAGGGCCACGTTCAATGAACGGATGCCACCACCTACAGGCGTGGTCAGCGGGCCTTTGATCGAGACCACGTAATCACGCACGGCCTCGAGGGTTTCTTTCGGCAGCCAGGTGTCCTGGTCGTAAACCTGGGTGGCCTTCTCGCCGGCATAAACTTCCATCCAGGAAATCTTGCGGGCGCCGCCATAGGCTTTTTCGACGGCAGCGTCGACCACCTTGATCATCACCGGAGAAATATCGACGCCGATACCATCACCCTCGATGAACGGGATGATCGGATTGTCTGGAACGCTCAAGGACATATCGGCGTTGACGGTGATTTTGTCACCGCTGGCTGGCACCTGGATCTTTTGGTATCCCATGCTGGACTCCATCTCGTGGTTAGACAGTGTGCATCCCCGAGAGTAGCGCAAACCGCTCCACGAGACACATGTGCAAAGGTCTTATGCAACTGGGCATTCTGCGGCGAGGCGCCGCAGTGGTATACTGCTTAGGTGACTAACGAGTCATAAGGGGCGGCCTGTCCGGAACCGGATAGCAGCCTCTTGAAGCCGGCGGGGATACACCATCGTCCGCCGGATCGAAACGTTCGACACTCTACGGGTGCATCCAACATCACCGCGGCGAGTCCTCGACCCAGCTCCACCATCCCGGAGTTCGCGCCACACGCGCAGGTCGAGTTTCTATGCGCGCTCAGCAAAGAAGAGAGTTAACGCTAAATGTCCACCCCTTCGAAGATCATCTACACCTTCACCGACGAAGCCCCGGCCCTTGCCACCTATTCGCTTCTGCCCATCGTGGAAGCCTTTGCCGCCTCGGCTGACATCTCCGTTGAAACCCGCGACATCTCTCTTGCTGGGCGAATCCTGGCGAGCTTTGCCGACCGTCTGGACGCCGACAAGCGCATCGATGACGACCTGGCCAAGCTGGCTGAGCTGACCCTGCAGCCTGACGCCAACATCATCAAACTGCCGAACATCAGTGCCTCTGTCCCTCAGCTCAAGGCCGCCATCGCCGAGCTGCAGGCCCAGGGCTACAACATCCCGGACTTCCCGGAAGATCCGCAGAGCGAAGAAGACAAGGAAGTGCGTGCGCGCTACGCCAAGGTACTGGGCAGCGCCGTCAACCCGGTTCTGCGTGAAGGCAACTCCGACCGTCGCGCGCCGGCCGCGGTCAAGGCCTACGCCCGCAAGCACCCGCACAGCATGGGCAAGTGGAGCATGGCTTCGCAGTCCCACGCCGACTACATGCGCGGCGGCGACTTCTTCTCCAGCGAGCAGTCGATCACCATGGCCAAGGCCGGTGACGTGCGCATCGAGTTCGTCGGCCAGGACGGCAAGGTCGAGGTCAAGAAACAACTCGCCCTGCAGGAAGGCGAAGTGTTCGACAGCATGTTCATGAGCTGCAACAAACTGCGCGCCTTCTTCGAGAAGACCCTGCAGGACTGCAAGGAAACCGGCGTGATGTGGTCCCTGCACGTCAAGGCGACCATGATGAAGGTCTCCCACCCGATCGTCTTCGGCCACGCCGTCAGCGTTTACTACAAGGACGTGTTCGACAAGTACGGCGAGCTGTTCAAGGAACTGGGCGTCAACCCGAACAACGGCATCAGCAGCGTCTACGACAAGATCAAGTCGCTGCCCGCCTCGCAGCAGGAAGAAATCCTCCACGACATCCACGAGGTTTATAGCCATCGCCCGGAAATGGCCATGGTTGACTCGGTCAAGGGCATCACCAACCTGCACATCCCGAGCGACGTGATCGTCGACGCCTCGATGCCGGCGATGATCCGCAACTCCGGTCAGATGTGGGGCAAGGACGGCAAGCAGAAAGACACCAAGGCCGTCATGCCTGAGAGCACCTACGCTCGCATCTATCAGGAAATGATCAACTTCTGCAAAACCAATGGTGCCTTCGACCCGACCACCATGGGCACCGTGCCGAACGTCGGCCTGATGGCGCAGAAGGCCGAAGAATACGGTTCCCACGACAAGACCTTCGAAATGACAGCCGACGGCACCATGCGCGTCGTTGCCGCCGACGGCACCGTGCTGATGCAACATGAGGTAGAAGCCGGCGACATCTGGCGCGCCTGCCAGACCAAGGACGCGCCGATCCGCGATTGGGTCAAGCTGGCCGTTACCCGCGCTCGTCAGTCCGACACCCCGGCCATCTTCTGGCTGGACCCGGAGCGTGCTCACGATCGCGAGCTGCAGAAGAAGGTCGAGCTGTACCTCAAGGATCACGACCTGAACGGTCTGGACATCCGCATGATGGGCTACAACGAAGCCATCCGCGTATCCATGGAGCGCATGATTCGCGGCCAGGACACCATCTCGGTGACCGGCAACGTGCTGCGTGACTACCTGACCGACCTGTTCCCGATCATGGAGCTGGGTACTTCGGCCAAGATGCTGTCCATCGTTCCGCTGATGGCGGGCGGCGGCATGTACGAAACCGGCGCCGGCGGTTCCGCGCCCAAGCACGTGCAGCAGTTGGTCGAAGAGAACTACCTGCGCTGGGATTCCCTGGGCGAGTTCCTGGCCCTGGCCGTGTCGCTGGAAGAAACCGGCATCAAGACCAACAACGCCAAGGCCAAGGTACTGGGCAAGACCCTCGACCAGGCTACCGGCAAGCTGCTGGACAACAACAAGTCCCCGGCGCGCAAGGTCGGCGAGATCGACAACCGTGGCAGCCACTTCTACCTGGCGCTGTACTGGGCACAGGCCCTGGCCGAACAGAACGACGACGCGGCGCTGAAGGCTCACTTCGCCCCGCTGGCCAAGCAGCTGACCGAACAGGAAGCAGCCATCGTTGCCGAGCTGGCTGCCGTACAGGGCAAGCCGGCGGAAATCGGTGGCTACTACCGCTCCAACCCTGAGCTGACCAGCAAGGTGATGCGCCCCAGCGCCACCTTCAACGCTGCTCTGACTGATAAGGCTTGAGTGTCAGAAGAACCCCGGCCTGGTGCCGGGGTTCTTTATTTATGGATACCGATATCCTCGTAGGAGCGAGCTCTGCTCGCGAAAAGCTTCGCGAGCAG
>NZ_DJSX01000010.1:0-85129 GCF_002439135.1 Pseudomonas sp. UBA6323
ATAAATTCGCTCCTACAACGATTACAGCACCTCGTGAATCGCGCGGGTGACGCTGTCCAGGTTGCCGTGGTTCAGCGCGGCGACGCAGATGCGGCCGGTGCCGACGGCGTAGATGCCGAACTCTTCTTTCAGGCGCCCCACCTGCTCCACGGTGAGGCCGGAGTAGGAGAACATGCCGCGCTGCTCGGCAACGAAGGTGAAGTCACGCTTGGCGCCCAGTGCGACCAGTTGCTCGACCATGGCCAGGCGCATGCTGCGGATGCGGTCGCGCATCTCGCCCAGTTCGGCTTCCCACATGGCGCGCAGTTCAGGGCTGTTGAGCACGCTGGCGACCACGGTGGCGCCGTGGGTCGGTGGGTTGGAATAGTTGGTGCGGATTACGCGCTTGAGCTGCGACAGTACGCGAGTCGATTCTTCACGGCTGCTGGTGACCAGCGACAGGGCGCCGACGCGCTCGCCGTACAGCGAGAACGACTTGGAGAAGGAGCTGGAGACAAAGAACTCCAGGCCAGACTCGGCGAACAGGCGCACAGCTTCGGCGTCCTGCTCGATACCGTCACCGAAGCCCTGGTAGGCGATGTCGAGGAAGGGCACGTGCTCGCGCTCGCGCAGCACTTCCAGCACGGCTTTCCAGTCTTCCAGCTGCAGGTCGACGCCGGTCGGGTTGTGGCAGCAGGCGTGCAGCACGACGATGGAGCGTGCCGGCAGGTTGCGCAGGTCTTCGAGCATGCCGCCGCGGTTTACGCCGTTGCTGAACGGATCGTAGTAGCGGTAGTTGTGCACTGGGAAACCGGCGGACTCGAACAGCGCGCGGTGGTTTTCCCAGCTCGGGTCGCTGATGGCCACGGTGGCGTCCGGCAGCAGGCGCTTGAGGAAGTCGGCACCGATTTTCAGTGCGCCGGTGCCGCCCAGGGCCTGGGTGGTGATCACGCGGCCGCTTTCGATCAGGGCTGCGCCCTTGCCGAACAGCAGTTCCTGCACGGCCTTGTCGTAGGCAGCGATGCCTTCGATCGGCAGGTAGCCACGCGGTGCGTGGGCCTCGATACGCGCCTTTTCGGCTTCTGCGACGGCGCGCAGCAGCGGAATTCGCCCCTCCTCGTTGTAATAGACGCCCACGCCAAGGTTGACCTTGGTGCTGCGGGTGTCGGCGTTGAATGCTTCGTTGAGGCCCAGGATGGGATCGCGCGGAGCCATTTCGACGGCAGAGAAGAGACTCATGATGGGTGCGGCAACTCGAGTGAGGGGTGGGAGGCCAGGCGTCCCCGACAAAAGCGCTAGGGGGCGCGTAAACGGGGCGTTAGTATAACGACCCTGAATCCAGGGGGCGACAGCGCAAAGCCCTGAATTAAGGCCTTTTGCCAGGTAATTCGACTCTACTTGGACCTATCGCCGAATCGCCCCGCAATTCATGGCTTTTGACGCAGTCCGAATCAATGCGTCACAGCCATTTGTCGAGGTACTGCATGTCCGAGTTTCAGTTGGTGACCCGCTTCAAACCTGCCGGCGATCAGCCCGAGGCTATCCGGCAGATGGTCGAGGGCTTGGAGGCCGGGCTTTCGCACCAGACCCTGCTGGGTGTGACCGGCTCGGGCAAGACCTTCTCCGTCGCTAACGTGATTGCCAAGGTGCAGCGGCCCACGCTGGTGCTGGCGCCGAACAAGACCCTGGCGGCGCAGCTCTACGGCGAGTTCAAGGCGTTTTTTCCGAACAATGCGGTGGAATATTTCGTCTCCTACTACGACTACTACCAGCCGGAAGCCTACGTGCCGTCGTCGGACACCTTCATCGAGAAGGATGCCTCGATCAATGACCATATCGAGCAGATGCGCCTGTCGGCGACCAAGGCGCTGATCGAGCGCAAGGATGTGATCGTGGTCTGCACCGTGTCCTCGATCTACGGCCTGGGCAGCCCCGAGGAGTACCTGAAAATGGTGCTGCACCTCGACCGCGGCGACAAGATGGACCAGCGTGCGCTGCTACGCCGCCTGGCCGAGCTGCAATACACGCGCAACGACATGGATTTCGCCCGCGCCACCTTCCGCGTGCGTGGCGATGTGATCGATATCTTCCCGGCGGAATCGGATCTCGAAGCCATTCGCGTCGAGCTGTTCGATGACGAAGTGGAGAGCATCAGCGCCTTCGACCCGCTGACCGGTGAGGTGATCCAGAAGCTGCCGCGCTTCACCTTCTACCCCAAGAGCCACTACGTCACCCCGCGCGATACGCTGCTGGAGGCGGTGGAGCATATCAAGGTCGAGTTGCAGCAGCGCCTGGAATACCTGCGCGGGGCGAACAAGTTGGTCGAGGCGCAGCGCCTGGAGCAGCGCACGCGCTTCGACCTGGAGATGATCCTCGAGCTGGGCTATTGCAACGGCATCGAGAACTACTCGCGCTACCTGTCTGGCCGCCCGTCGGGGGCGCCGCCACCCACGCTGTACGATTACCTGCCGGCCGAAGCGCTGCTGGTGATCGACGAGTCCCACGTTTCGGTGCCCCAGGTCGGGGCCATGTACAAGGGCGACCGCTCGCGCAAGGAAACGCTGGTGGAATACGGCTTTCGCCTGCCGTCGGCGCTGGACAACCGGCCGATGCGCTTCGAGGAGTGGGAAGCGGCCAGCCCGCAGACCATCTTCGTCTCCGCCACGCCTGGCCCTTATGAGGCCGAGCATGCCGGGCGAGTGATCGAGCAAGTGGTGCGGCCTACCGGCCTGGTCGATCCGGAGGTGGAGGTGCGCCCGGCGCGTACTCAGGTCGATGACCTGCTCTCGGAAATTCGACTGCGCGTGGCGGCGGGCGAGCGCGTGCTGGTCACCACGCTGACCAAGCGCATGGCCGAGGATCTGACCGATTATCTCGGCGATCACGACGTCAAGGTGCGCTACCTGCACTCGGATATCGACACCGTGGAGCGGGTGGAGATCATCCGCGACCTGCGCCTCGGCGCCTTCGATGTGTTGGTGGGCATCAACCTGCTGCGCGAGGGTCTGGACATGCCCGAGGTCGCCCTGGTGGCGATTCTCGATGCGGACAAGGAAGGCTTCCTGCGCAGCGAGCGTTCGCTGATCCAGACCATCGGCCGCGCGGCGCGTAACCTCAACGGCCGGGCGATTCTCTACGCTGACAACATGACCGGCTCGATGCAGCGCGCCATTGGCGAGACCGAGCGTCGCCGCGAGAAACAGATTGCCTTCAACGAGGCCAACGGCATCGTGCCCAAGGGCGTACAGAAGGACATCAAGGACATCCTTGAAGGCGCCGTGGTGCCGGGCGCGCGCAGCAACAAGCGCAAGGGTATGGCCAAGGCAGCGGAGGAGAGCGCCCGTTACGAGAACGAACTGCGCTCGCCGAGCGAAATCACCAAGCGTATTCGCCAGCTGGAAGAGAAAATGTATGCCCTGGCGCGCGACTTGGAGTTCGAAGCTGCTGCGCAGATGCGTGACGAGATTCAGAAGCTGCGCGATCGGTTGTTGCAGGTCTGACGCCGCCATTCCCGGATTGCATCCGGGCTACGAGTGTAGGAGCGGACTTGTCCGCGAAGCGTTCCCGCACCCATTCGCGGACAAGTCCGCTCCCACAGAGGGCAGGCGCGGCCGCCGACGGGGGCGTTCGCTGTGCGGGGAGCCGGATTCGCGAGCATAGCCCGCTCCTGCGAATGGCGGCGGCGTTGTTGCTAATTTGTAGGAGCGGACTTGTCCGCGAAGCTTTCCCAGACCCATTCGCGGACAAGTCCGCTCCCACGGCAACAGGTGCCGCAGCCGACGAGTGCATTCGGGGTCGATTGATCTGGTGGCGCCTCAATGTGCCGCGCCGCCCCCCGCCATGTTCTGCGGCAGCTTTCGCGTCAAAAGAATCGCCAGCATGCTTACGCCCAGGGCGATGCCGATGAAATGGAACGCGTCGTTGTAGGCCATGATGATCGCTTGCTCGTGGACGATCTGGCTGAGCTTGGCCAGCGCCGCCTGCTCGCTGCCCAGGGTTTGCGTCAGCAGGTGCAGGCGCTCTGCCACCTGTGGATTGGTCGGCACGATGGATTCGCGCAGGTAGTCGAAGTAGACCTTGGCGCGGGCATCGAGCAGGGTGGCGAGCAGGGCGATGCCGATGGCGCCGCCGAGGTTGCGCAGGATGTTGAACAGACTGGACGCAGAGCCGGCATCCTGCGGCAGGATGTAGGCCGTGGCGATCAGCGAGATGGTGACCATCACCAGCGGTTGGCCAAGCGCGCGGATGATCTGGATGTGATGAAACTGCTCGCCGGCGAAGTCCGGATTGAGCACGCCGGAGTAGAAGCTCGCCGCACCGAACAGGGCAAAGCCCAGGGCGCACAGCCACTTCGGCGAGATGACCTTCATCAGCTTGGGCACTAGCGGGATCAGGAACAGCTGCGGCACGCCCATCCACATGATCACTTCGCCGATCTGCATGGCGTTGTAGCCCTGGATCTGCGCCAGGTACAGCGGCAGAACGTAGATCGAACCGTACAGCCCGACACCGAGCCCCAGACTGGAAATGCTGGCCAGGCCGAAATTGCGTTCGCGCAGCACGCTCAGGTTGATTAGCGGGTTGGGGCGGGATATCTGCAGGATGACAAACAGGATCAGGCTGACCAGTGCCACGCTGCCGAGGCCGACGATCAGCTGCGACTCCAGCCAATCCTTGCGGTGGCCTTCCTCGAGAAATACCTGCAGGCAGCCCAGGCCCATGCCCAGGGTGACGATGCCGGCGTAGTCGGTGGTCTTCAGCAGCTCCCAGTGTGGCGCCTTCTTCTCCAGGCCGTAGAGCAGGCCGGCGATCATGATCAGGCCCGGCGGCACATTGATGTAGAAGATGTACTCCCAGCCCCAGTTCTCGGTCAGCCAGCCGCCCAGCGTCGGGCCGATGGAGGGCGCGAAGGTGGCGGTGATGGCGAACAGGGCCATGCCCTTGGCGCGGTGATGCTCAGGCAGCTTGATCAGCGTCATGGTGAACGCCAGGGGGATCAGCGCGCCACCGGTGAAGCCCTGCAGCGCGCGGAACACGATCATGCTCTCCAGGCTCCAGGCCATCGAGCACAGCAGCGAGGCAATCAGAAAGCCTACCGAAACCCACACCGCCAGGCGTCGCGCCGAGAGCAACTGCACCAGCCAAGCGGTCAACGGGATCATGATGATCTCGGCCACCAGATAGGACGTGGAAATCCACGAACCTTCCTCCAGCGTGGCGGACAGTGCGCCCTGGATGTCCTTGAGCGAGGAGTTGGTGATCTGGATGTCCAGTACCGCCATGAAGGCGCCAAGCATGGTGCTCATCACCGCGATCCAGTCGCGACGACTGGGCTCCGCCGTCGCGCGGATCAGCGCATCACCCGCCATGGTGTTCTTCGCTGCGCAGATCCACGGTGACCTCCACCGACATGCCGGGGCGGATCAGTCCGCGCAGCGGGTTGTCGGCGGCGAAGGTCAGCTTGACCGGGATGCGCTGCACCACCTTGGTGAAGTTGCCGGTGGCGTTGTCCGGCGGCAGCAGGCTGAACTGAGCGCCGGAAGCGGCGAACAGGCTATCGATGCGGCCCTCGATGGGCGTGTCGGGATAGCTGTCGAACAGCAGCTCGGCTTTCTGCCCGGGGCGCATGCGGCCGATCTGGGTTTCCTTGAAGTTGGCCTGAATCCAGATGTCCTGATCCGGCACCAGCGACAGCAGGTAGGCGCCGCTCTGCACCACCTGGCCTTCACGCGCCGAGCGTTGCCCGACCATGCCGCTGATCGGTGCGTGGATCTGTGTGCGCGAGAGGTTGAGATCGGCCTGCTCCAGGTCGGCTTGGGCGGAGAGAATGAGCGCGTCCAGGCGTTTGAGCTCGGCTTCCAGGCTGGCGACCTGTTGACGCTGCGCCTGCAGGTCGGCCTGGGCCTTGGCCACTTGCGAGCGGGCCACGCGATTGTCGGCGGCCAGGGTGGTAACGCGTTCTTCGGAGACATAACCCGGCTTGCGCAGGGTCTGGGCACGGCCAAGATCGAGCTTGGAGCGATCGAGGGTCGCCTGGCTGGCGGCAACATCAGCCTGGCTGGCGGCAATCAGGCTGGCCTGCTGGTCGAGCTTGCTCTGCGCCTGGGCGCGCTCGGCCTCATGGGTTTCCAGAGCGGCGAGGGCGCGCTGGCGAGCCAGGCGGAAATCGGCGTCTTCCAGCACGGCCAGCACCTCACCGGCTTCCACGTGCTGGTTGTCGCGCACCAGCACCTTTTCGATGCGCGCATTCAACTGGCTGGAGACACGGGTTATCTCGCCCTGTACGTAGGCGTTGTCAGTGCTCTCGTGATAGCGGCCGACCAGCAGCCATTGAGCGAGCAGGGCACCGACGATAAGGGCGAGAAGGATTGCGAAGACGAGAAGGCGGCGTTGCAGTTTTGCGGGCATGCTTGAGGCTCGGGATGCGACAAAGAAATGTAAGTAAATTTAACAGTGTTCCCTTTGTGCTAGTAGACTCTAGGCTTGGCATGCTTTGTTGCGTACGAGGAACAATCATGGGGCTGGATGACGCACTGATCTTTACCCGAGTGGTGGAATGCCACAGCTTCACCCAGGCTGCGACCAGCCTGGGCATGCAGAAGTCGACGGTGAGTCGGCGCATCGCCTTGCTCGAGGAACGTCTCGGCGTGCGTCTGCTCAATCGCACCACGCGCAAGTTGCGTCTGACCGAGGTGGGGCAGGCCTATTACGAGCGTTGCCGGCAGATCATGCTCGACTTCGCCGAGGCAGAGCAGGCGGTGATGCAGCTGCAGCGCGAGCCCTCCGGGCTGTTGCGCATCACCTCACCCATCGAATTCGGCCAGCTTTTTCTCGGGCGAGTGCTGGGCGAGTTCATGCGTCAGTACCCGCAGATCGACGCCGAGGTGGAGCTGACCTCGCGCTCGGTGGATCCATTGGAGGAGGGCGTGGACATCGCCATCCAGGTCGGTCAGCCGCAGGATTCCACCCTCATCGCGCGCAAGCTGTTCGAAAGCGGCCGGCGCCTGTGCGCGAGCCCGGCCTATCTGGCCGCGCATGGCACGCCGCGTGGCGTCGCCGAGCTGGAAGGGCACCGGGCAATTCTGTTGCAGCACGATGCGCCACGCTATTGGCCGCTGCTGGGTGAAAACCTGCCCTGTCAGCGGGTGATGACCTGCAACAACATCACCTTCGCCCGTGAGGCGACCCTGGCGGGCGCCGGGATTTCCGGGCTGCCGGTGATGATCAGTGAGGACGCGGTGCGCAGCGGACGCCTGATCGAGCTGTTGCCCGAAGCGCGCTTGCCGGTGGGCGAGGTCTATGCCATCTATCCGTCGCGGCGTTTCCAGGCGATGAAGGTCAAGACCTTCCTCGACTTTCTAATCGCCAGCCTGCCGATCACCCGCGGCGGGCTGCTGGAGCCGGGGGCCGTCGGCCTGCTAACATCGCCCGCTTGATTCAAACCTCGTGTCTTCCTTCCGAGAACATTCATGACCACCGTTCGTACCCGTATCGCGCCATCGCCGACCGGCGACCCCCATGTCGGCACCGCCTACATTGCACTGTTCAACCTGTGCTTCGCTCGCCAGCACGGTGGCCAGTTCATCCTGCGCATCGAAGACACCGATCAGCTGCGTTCGACCCGCGAGTCCGAGCAGCAGATTTTCGATGCATTGCGCTGGCTGGGTATCGAATGGGACGAAGGCCCGGACGTCGGCGGCCCGCACGGCCCGTATCGGCAGAGCGAGCGTGGCGAAATCTACAAGAAGTATTCGGACGAGCTGGTCGCCAAAGGCCACGCCTTCCCGTGCTTCTGCTCCGCCGAGCGCCTCGATGAAGTGCGCGCGCAGCAGATGGCCAACAAGGAAACCCCGCGTTACGACGGCCATTGCATGCACCTCGATCCAGCCGAGGCGCAGCGCCGCATCGACGCGGGTGAGTCGCACGTGGTGCGCATGAAGGTGCCGAGCGAAGGCGTCTGCGTGGTGCCGGACATGCTCCGTGGCGACGTCGAGATCCCCTGGGATCGTATGGACATGCAGGTGCTGATGAAGGCCGATGGCCTGCCCACCTACTTCCTGGCCAACGTGGTCGACGACCACCTGATGGGCATCACCCATGTGCTGCGTGGCGAAGAGTGGCTGCCGTCGGCGCCCAAGCTGATCAAGCTCTACGAGTACTTCGGCTGGGAGCAGCCGGCGCTGTGCTACATGCCGCTGCTGCGCAATCCGGACAAGAGCAAGCTGTCCAAGCGCAAGAACCCCACCAGCATCACCTTCTACGAGCGCATGGGCTACCTGCCGCAGGCCATGCTCAACTACCTGGGGCGCATGGGTTGGTCGATGCCGGACGAGCGCGAGAAGTTCTCGCTGGCCGAGATGATCGAACACTTCGACATCAACCGCGTATCGCTGGGCGGGCCGATCTTCGACCTGGAAAAACTGTCCTGGCTGAACGGCCAGTGGCTGCGCGAGCTGCCGGTGGAGACCTTTGCCGCCGAAGTGCAGAAGTGGGCGCTCAACCCCGAGTACCTGATGAAAATCGCGCCGCACGTGCAGGGCAGGGTGGAGACCTTCAGCCAGATCGCACCGCTGGCCGGCTTTTTCTTCTCCGGCGCGCTGAACCTGGATGCCAAGCTGTTCGAGTACAAGAAACTCTCGGCGGATCAGGTGCGCCAGCTGATGCAACTGATCCTGTGGAAGCTCGAGTCGCTGCGTCAGTGGGAAAAAGAGCGCATCACCGGCTGCATCCAGGCCGTGGTCGAGCATCTGGAACTGAAGCTGCGTGACGCCATGCCGCTGATGTTCGCTGCCATCACCGGGCAGGCCAGCTCGGTTTCCGTGCTCGATGCCATGGAAATCCTTGGTCCGGACCTGACCCGCTTCCGTCTGCGTCAGGCGCTTGAACTGCTCGGCGGCACCTCGAAGAAGGAAGCCAAGGAGTGGGAGAAGCTGCTAGCGGCCATCGGCTAAGTTGAGGCGGGCAGTTTTGGGAGGGGCTTTAGCCGCAAGGATTTGATTTTGTCGCCGCTGTAGCGCCTCCCACGGTCGGAATTCTGTTCACTTTAGAACGGTCAAATACGATCAGTCCCCTCGCCCCTCTGGGGAGAGGGTTAGGGCGGGCCGCGTTCGGAGAGGGGAAAAACTAGCAGCTTGCTGTGTTTTCAGCCCTCTCCCCAGCCCCTCTCCCATAAATGGGAGAGGGGAGCCAAACGCATGCAGCCTTAAGTGAACGGCATTACTCCCACGGTCGGGGGCTTATGCTTTGCGAGGAGAGGCCTAAGTAATTGTTCTAGTGGCAAAAACTTTTGGCTAACAGGAAAAATGTTGTTGACAGCCAATCGGGGCGCTCTTAACATGCGCCCCGTCCTCGAGATGGGGCTATAGCTCAGCTGGGAGAGCGCTTGCATGGCATGCAAGAGGTCAACGGTTCGATCCCGTTTAGCTCCACCAATCTCGACTCCTTCGGGAGTGCCAGAATCGGTTTGACCGATTCGCGATCAGGGGTTTTGCGTCCCCTTCGTCTAGTGGCCTAGGACACCGCCCTTTCACGGCGGTAACAGGGGTTCGAGTCCCCTAGGGGACGCCACTTATTCCAGCCGCAGCGCTCAGGCGCTGCAGCCAGACCGAAAGGTTTCGGGGCTATAGCTCAGCTGGGAGAGCGCTTGCATGGCATGCAAGAGGTCAACGGTTCGATCCCGTTTAGCTCCACCAAACACTGACAAGGCCAGCTTAGCGCTGGCCTTGTTCTTCGAAGGTTTTGTCCCCTTCGTCTAGTGGCCTAGGACACCGCCCTTTCACGGCGGTAACAGGGGTTCGAGTCCCCTAGGGGACGCCATTTTCCAGTCGCAACGCGCAAGCGCTGCGAGCCGACCGCAAGGTTTCGGGGCTATAGCTCAGCTGGGAGAGCGCTTGCATGGCATGCAAGAGGTCAACGGTTCGATCCCGTTTAGCTCCACCAATCACACAAGGCCAGCCTAGCGCTGGCCTTGTCGTTCGAAGGTTTCGTCCCCTTCGTCTAGTGGCCTAGGACACCGCCCTTTCACGGCGGTAACAGGGGTTCGAGTCCCCTAGGGGACGCCATTTTTCTTGCCGCATTTGCGGGACCCAGGGGCTGCCTCTTCAGAGGTGGCCCCTTTTTGTTTTCGCTTGCCCTTGGAGCGCAGCGCCCGCTGCCGGAGCCCTGATGCTGCTTCTCAGGCGTCGTTGAGTGCCACGGCTTCGTAGCTGACCACGCGGTTGCGGCCGTCTGCCTTGGCGCGATACAGGGCGCGATCCGCCAGTTCCAGCCAGCGCTCGCCGCAGTTGGGATCGTTCGGTACCCCGGCGTGCAGGCCGATGCTCAGGCTCAGTGGTATCGATTGCTGCTGGTAGCTGCAGGGGGTTCGGGCGATGTCTTCGCGTAGCTGTTCGGCGAGGTCGAGAGCACCGGTAAGGTCGGTACCGTCGAGCAGGGCGACGAACTCCTCGCCGCCGAAGCGGGCCAGCAGGTCGCTGCTGCGCAGACGTTGCTGGATGCGTTGGGCTGCATGGCGCAGGCACGCATCGCCGGCCAGGTGACCATAGTGGTCATTGACGTGCTTGAAGTGATCCAGGTCCATCATCAGGATCGCCAGCGACTGCTGGCTGCGCTCGGCGCGGGCGCAAGCGCGCGCCAGTTCCTCGCTGAGCGTCTGACGATTGAACAGGCCGGTGAGGCCATCACGGCGATTCAGCTCCGCCAGGCGCAGGTTGGCGTTGGACAGCTGCTGCAGGGTGTCCTGCAGGGTCGCGGTGCGCTCCTGCACGCGTTGTTCCAGGCTCTCGCTGATCTGCCTCTGCAGTTCCAGGTGCTTGGCCTGCTCGTTGCGCAGATGGCGCTCCTGTTCGATCAGTCTGGCCTGTGCCAGGCGTTCGGCGTGTTGCACCTGGCGGATGCGTGCGGCAAGGGCGATGGAGAACACCGTCATCTCGATCAGGCCGCCCACCTGTTGCGCGTGAAGGGTTAGCAGCGAGTAGGGCAGCAGCCCGGTGCCGGTGAGGATGCTGGCCAGGCTGGCGGTGATCAGCACGAACCAGCCCAGGGCGAACAGGCGTGCCGCCACATAACCTTCACGCCAGCGCAGCAGAGTGATGATGAAGGCGGCCACGGCGCAGGCGACCACCAGTACGAAGCTGCCTATCAGTGCGGGTGCATAAGGTCCGAGGAGCGCCATGCCCAGTACCAGCCAGGCGCAGGCCTTGAGTGCGTTGGCGACCCAGCGGTAGGACTTCGCGGCCTTGTCCAGCTCCAGCACGCCGTAGGTGAACTGTATGCCGAACAAGGTCGCCAGGGCCGAACTGAGTGGAAAGCTGAGCTGGTGCCAGGCCAGGGCGTTGGGCCACAACCATTGCAGGGCGAAGCCAAGCTGGATGAACTGATAGAGACTGAAGCTGGCGACGAACAGGCTGTACCAGAGGTAATTGCGGTCACGCGTGATGCAGAAGATGCTCAGGTTGTAGATCAGCATCGCGATCAGGGCGCCGAAGAACAGGCCCTGTAACAACAGGCTGCGTTGCTCCTCGTGATCGAATGCCTCATGGGTCATCAGGCTGGCGCTGAGGTTGGCGGAACCGTCGGTCTGCATGCGCAGCCAGATGCGCCGTTGCTCGCCCGGCTCGACGTCCAGTGGGAGCGCCAGCTGGCGGTGCTCGACCCAGCGCCAGCCGAAGGGGCGCTGGTCACCCGCGCGGTAAACCCGTTCGTCGTCGAGGCCGTAAGCGTCCAGCTGATCGAGCAACGGATTGCCGATCAATAGTACCCAGCCAAGCGAGCGATTGTGCGGGTTGTGCACGTCCAGGCGCAGCCAGTAGGCGCTGCCGCCGTAGCCGAAGCTGGCATCGCGCCGGTCGACGGGCTGCCAGGCAGAGTCGGGCAGGGCCCGGACATTGGTGATGTCGGCCTGGCCGCTCGGGTCTTGCCAGAAATACATGTAGGGGCCGGGCAGCGTCTGCGTCTGGCCGCTCGGCAGCGGCAGGCTGTCTGCCCAGGTCAGCGCTGGCAGCAGCAGAAGCAGAAGCATCAATAGGCGCAGGATGGCAGTCAATTGCTCGTTCTCGGGCTCTCTGGCGACTGGCGCATTATGGCGTGCCGCAATGAGACGATGAAAGCTCGGCGCTGCATACGCTGGCAGTGCCGCGTATCATGCGGCACCTGATCGGTGGCCACCGAGTATAGCGGCGCCACCTCGTTGATTGGATCACTTGCCAGCCGCGACTTCGCGTGCCGGCTGCAAACCTGGAGGTACAGCCATGAACTGGGAGCTGCCCAGCCCCTTCGTCATCGATATCGAAGTGACAGCAGAAGATATCGACGGTCTCGGCCATGCCAACAACGCGGTGTATGTCAGCTGGCTGGAGCGCTGTGCCTGGCGTCATTCGCAGTTTCTGGGGCTGGATCTGGTCGAGTATCGCCGCCTGGATCGGGCCATGGCCGTGGTGCGTCACGAGATCGATTACCTGGCCAGCGCCTATGAAGGGCAGCAGCTGCAGATGGCGACCTGGATCGTCGAGTCCGACCAGCGCCTGAAGATGGATCGTCGTTTCCAGCTGGTGCGGCCCGAGGATGGTCTGACGCTGCTCAGGGCCAAGACCACCTTCGTCTGCATCGAGCTGTCCAGCGGGCGCCCCAAGCGCATGCCATCGGAGTTCATCGAGGGCTATGGCCAGGCCTTGATGGAGCCTTATCCGCTTGAACTATAAGCGCGCTCAGTCGATCAGCGGCGCGAGAAATACCTGGTGCGGTTCGACCATCACGGCGAACTGACGGGTTTCGCCGGGGCGCAGCAGTATCGACTGCGCGACGTCCGGCCCACGCCCGCCGCAATAGCCATCGGGTGACAGGGCCACGGCGACGCTTAATTCGCCGCTGGGCAGGTCCAGGCTGGTGCGTTCGCCTGGGCCAAGCTTCGCCACCGCCTGCTGGTTGACGTAGAGTTCCACGTCGCAGGCGTTCGGCGCGTTGCTGTCGCGGCTGAAGATCAAGCGCGCCGGCGCGTCGGCGACCGGGTCGGGCGGCATTTGTTCGATACCCCTGGGCAGCGCGCCGCTGGCCTGTGCGCCCAGATACCACATACCCAGAACGATCAACGCGAGATAACGCATGACGAGCTCCTGTTTAGCTGTTGTCAGTGTGGCCCATCTTGCGCGCGGCGCGCGACCCCTTAAACTGTGCGCCCCATTTTTTCGGACTATCTCATGCAAATCGCCCTGGCGCCCATGGAGGGGCTGGTCGACGAGATCCTGCGCGACGTACTGACCCGCATCGGTGGTATCGACTGGTGCGTGACCGAGTTCATTCGCGTGAGCGAGCGGCTGTTGCCGGCGGCTACCTACCACAAGCTCGCGCCCGAGCTGTTCAACGGTTCACGCACCCAGGCCGGCACGCCGATGCGGGTGCAGTTTCTCGGCTCCGACCCGCAGTGCCTGGCCGACAACGCCGCGTTCGCCTGTACGCTCGGCGCGCCTGTGATCGATCTCAACTTCGGTTGCCCGGCCAAGACGGTGAACAAGTCGCGTGGCGGTGCGGTGCTACTCAAGGAGCCCGAGTTGCTGCATGCGATTGTCCGTGAGGTGCGCCGCGCGGTGCCGGTCGAAATTCCAGTGACGGCAAAGATGCGCCTGGGCTTCGAGGGCAAGGAGGGCGCGCTTGACTGCGCGCGGGCGCTGACCGAAGGCGGGGCCAGCCAGATCGTCGTGCATGCGCGCACCAAGGTCGAGGGATACAAGCCGCCGGCGCATTGGGAATGGGTGGCGCGAGTGCAGGAGGCGGTCGGCGTGCCGGTATTCGCCAATGGCGAGGTGTGGACGCTGGACGACTGGCGCCGCTGCCGCGAGGTCAGTGGCGTGGATGACATCATGTTGGGCCGCGGCCTGGTATCGCGCCCCGGCCTGGCACGGCAGATCGCGGCGGTCAGGGCCGGAGAGGCGCCCGAGGAAATGAGCTGGGCCGAACTGCAGCCGTTGCTGCTCGACTTCTGGCAGCAGGCACGGCGCAAGCTGGCGCCGCGCTACGCGCCGGGGCGCCTGAAGCAGTGGTTGGCGATGCTCACTCGTACCTATCCGGAGGCCGTCGCCCTGTTCGCCGAGGTGCGCCGCGAGCAGGATTGCGAGCGTATCGACCGGCTGCTGATGATGCCCTCCCGCTAAAGCCCTGTGGCCTGGATGAAATCCAGGCAGCGGACACATTCTCCCCGGATGGCATCCGGGCTACGGCTGAAGCTTGGTGCGCACGGCACATGCTGCGGTAGGGGCAGGGCGTGGCTGGTGGGCACATGCTTCCATGCTGGCTGTAAACGAATTTTTTAGGCCCTTGAAAAATCTCCCGGCGACCCTAGATACGTGACTGCGGAATGCCGAAGTCGGGTTCCGCGATATGAACCTTGCTGAAATTTTCAGGAGATTACTCATGAGCAACGTACTGTCCCTGGCTCCTCTGTTCCGCCAGTCCGTCGGTTTCGACCGTTTCAACGATCTTTTCGAATCTGCCCTGCGCAGCAATGACGCCGGCAGTTCCTACCCACCTTATAACGTCGAGAAGCACGGCGAGGACCACTACCGCATCGTGGTCGCGGCTGCCGGCTTCGAGGAAGGCGATCTGGAGCTGCAGGTCGAGCGGGGCGTGCTGACCGTGGTCGGCAACAAGCGTGATCGCAGCGCCGAGAGCGTCAGCTACCTGCATCAGGGAATCGCCCAGCGTGCGTTCAAGCTGTCGTTCCGCCTGGCCGATCATATCGAGGTCAAGGGTGCCAACCTGGTCAACGGTCTGCTCCATGTCGAGCTGGAGCGCATCGTGCCGGAAGAGGCCAAGGCCAAGCGCATTCCCATCGGCAGTCAGCGTCCTGCGCTGGAAAGCTGAGTTGATAGACGTACGAAAAAGGCGCCCGCGGGCGCCTTTTTCGTTTGTCTAGGCCTCAGCCTTTCTGCTGGCCCAGCAGGTCGCGAAACACATCCTGCGGCAGCGGTCTGCTGAACAGGTAGCCCTGGTAGAGATGGCAACCTTGCGACTGCAGGAACTCCAGTTGGTCCTGCTGTTCGACACCCTCTGCGATCAACCCCAGGCCCAGGCTGCGGGCCATGGCGACGATGGCGCGAATGATCTCGGCGTCGTTGGGGTCGTTGGTGGCGTCGCGTACGAACGACTGGTCGATTTTCAGCATGTCCACCGGTAGGCGCTTGAGGTAGGTCAGCGAACTGTAGCCAGTGCCGAAATCGTCCATGGCGAAGCTGACGCCGTGCTTTTTCAGGCGCAGCATCTTGCCCACGGTATCGTCGATATTCTGGATGACGATGCCTTCGGTGATTTCCAGCTTGAGCATGGCATTGGGCAACTGGCTGGCCCGCAGGCAGTTACCCACCCGTTCGACGAAGTCGTGCTGGCGGAACTGGCGTGGGCTGATGTTCACGCACAGACTGAAGTGCTGGCCATCGACCAGGCCGCCAGCCAGTAGCTGGGAACAGAAATGACAGGCCTCGGCCAGCACCCAGCCACCGACCTCAACGATCAATCCGCTTTCTTCCAGCACCTGAATGAAGTGCGCCGGCGATTGTGGCCCCAGTTGCGGATGCTGCCAGCGCAGCAGGGCTTCGGCGCCGACCACCTTGCCGTCACGGGCGTCGACCTGGGGCTGGAAGTGCAGTTCGAATTCGCCACGAGCCAGAGCCAGGCGCAGATCATTCTCCAGGCGCAGGCGAGCGCTGGCAGCATCCTGCATGGTGCTGCGAAACAGCTGGATGGCATTGCGGCCAGAATCCTTGGCGCGGTACAGGGCAATATCGGCGCGTTTGAGCAAATCCGCCGGGGTGTTGCCATGGTCGGGAATCAACGCGACACCGATGCTCGGTGTAACCTGCAGGCGGTGTCCGTCCAGCAGCATCGGTTCGGCAAGCAGCTGACGCAGTTTTTCGGCGACCTGGCGGACGTGGCGGGTGACTTCCGAGCGTTTGCCCTCCAGGCCGGAGAGCAATACCACGAATTCGTCGCCGCCCAGGCGCGCCACGGTGTCCTCCAGACGTACGCTGGCCTCCAGGCGGGCGGTGACAAGGCGCAGCACTGAGTCGCCGACGGGGTGCCCGAGCGAGTCGTTGATGTGCTTGAAATGGTCGAGATCGAGAAACAGCAGGGCGCCGCGCAGGTTATGGCGTTTGAGCAGGGCGATCTGCTGAGTCAGACGATCCATCAGCAGGGCGCGATTGGGCAGATTGGTCAGCGCGTCGTGATAGGCCAGGTGCTGAACCTGCGCCTGGGCCTGCTTCAGCTCACTGATATCGCGCGCGGTGAGCAGCAGGCAGGGCACGCCATCGAGTTCGATGGGTTGCACGGAAACGTCGACCAGGCGCACGTCGCCGTCGCGGTGCCGGCCGTGCATTTCCATATGCAGTACCTTGGCGTTGCGCGACAGCTGCTCGAGCAACCGCTGGCGCTCCTCGGGATAGGCCCAGACGTCCATCTCGAAGGACGTGCGCCCGACCACTTCCTCCGGCAGGTAGCCGGTGATGCGGGTGAAGCCTTCGTTGACCTCGATGTAGCGGCCGCTTTCGCGCTCGGTGATGGTGATCGCGTCCGGGCTGGAGTGGAAGGCCTTGGCGAACTTCTCTTCCGAGGCTTGCAGGCGCTGTTCACGCAATACCCGTTCGCTGATGTCGACCAGGGTGCCGACCATTCGCAGCGGTTGCCCGTCGTCGTCGAGCTGCAGCTTGGCCGTGCTTTCGAGAAAGCGCAGGCCGCCATTCTCCCGCTGTACGCGATAGGTGACCTGATAATGGCTGCGGCACTCTTCGACCATCTGCTGAAAGTGCTGGCGCAGGCTGCGCCGGTCCTCCATTGGCACATGCCGGAAGAAATCGAGAAAGGCGCCTTCGAATGGTGCCGCGTCCAGCCCCTGCAGTTGCGCTGCGCGGGCGCTGGCGATCAGGCGGCTGCCGGGAATGTGCCAGTCCCAGGTGCCAAGGTCGGCCGATTCCAGCGCCAGGCGCAGGCGCTGTTTGCTTTCGTTGAGAGCCAGTTCCTGGGCGCGTTGTTCGGTGATGTTGCGCACGGTGAGCACCAGGCAATCGACGCCGTTCAATTCAATCTCGCCGCCGAACAGCAGGTTGCTGGTGACGCGGCCGTCGCGACTGAACAGGCGCACCTCGAGGTTGTCCAGGCGCCCGGTTTGCGCGGCTTCGAGCATGCGCTGACGGTCACCGGGGTCAGCCCAGATGCCCAGCTCCAGCGAGGTGCGGCCCACGGCTTCGGCGCAGCTCCAGCCAAACTGCTGCTCGAAGCTCGGGTTGACCTCGATGAAGCGACCTGTCGCCCGCTCGGAGATCGCCACCGCGTCCGGCGTATGCATGAATGCCTTGGCGAATTTTTCCTCGCTGGCGCGCAGTGCGTTCTCCGCTCGCTTGCGCTCACTGGTGTCGAGAAAGGTGCAGAGCACCAGGCGATCGCCCTGCAGTTCGATGTACTGGCTCGACAGCACACCGTCGAGAATGTCGCCGGCGCGGGTGCGCAGCTGCACTTCCTGAATCACTGGCTCGCGGCTCAGCGGTGCCTGCCGACGCAACTGGTCGCGCTGACTGGCGTGTACCCAGAGATTCAGCTCATGGGTGGAGCGGCCAAGAATTTCGCTGGGGTTCCAGCCAAAGGCGTGGGTGAAGTGCTGGTTGACCTCAATGATTTCGCTGTTGTCGTAGCGCACCAGCATCATGATGTCGGGGCTCAGGCGGAACAGGCTGGCGAAGCGTTCCTCTGAAGCGCGCAGGGCCTCGGCACGTTCCTGCTGGGCAGTGATGTCGCGGATCACGCCGAACATCCGTGGCCGACCGTCAGCCTCGCGTTGCAGGCTGCCGGTGATCTCCAGCCAGTGCAGGCTGCCGTCCGGCCAGCGGATACGATGGCGCAGGGCATTGGGGATCTGTTCGCCTTTGAGAATGGCCTCGAACGTCGCCAGGACTTCGGCGCGTTCCTCCTCGGGGATCAGCTCGATGTAATGCAGTTCCCGCGTTACCGGGCGATTGGGATCGAGGCCGAACAGTGCCTGGGCGCCGCGCGACCAGTTCACCTGGCCGCTGCGAATGTCCCAGTACCAGGTACCGAGATGCGCGCCATTCAGCGCGGCCAGCAAACGCGGTGCGTCTTGCCAGGTTTGCTCGAATTCGGCGGGATCCATCGCCGGGATATGTGGCAGGGGCGGGGTCTGGTCAGTCGATCTGGCCATGGCCGAACCGTTCTCCGGAGGGCGCGATGCGCGGGGCGGGCATTAATGGCATGTGGACACTTTTTTTATCGTTATGTCACCACGTTAGTCTGATGCCGGTGGCCTATGCAAGGTCGTCCCGCTGGCTGTCGAGCAGATCCATGAAAGCCCGCGCAGCATTGGACAGCGTACGCTCGGTATGCAGGATGTAGCCTAGCTGGCGAGTCAGCTGAATGCCCGGGATCGGCAGGCGCGCGACCTGCTCGTCGAGCATGGTGCGTGGCAGTACGCTCCAGGCCAGGCCGATGGACACCATCATCTTGATGGTTTCCAGGTAGTTGGTGCTCATGGCGATGTTCGGCGTCAGGCCCTGGGCCTCGAACAGGCGCTGCACGATGTGATGAGTGAAGGTGTTGCCGCCGGGAAATACCGCGGGGTGCTGCGCCACGTCGGCCAGACTGATCGCCTGGCTGCGTGCTAGCGGATGTTCCGGTGCGGCGACGAAGTCCAGCGGGTCGTCCCACACCGCCACGGCACGGATCGGTTCGCGGGTTTCCGGGGCGAGGGTGATCACCGCCAGCTCGGCGCGACCATGCAGAACCTCTTCGTAGGCCACCTCCGAATCGAGGAACTGGATGTCCAGTGCCACCTGCGGGTGGGCGCGGGTAAAGGCGCGCAGCAGGGCGGGTAGACGATGCAGGCCGATATGGTGGCTGGTGGCCAGGGTTAGGCGGCCGCTAACTTCGCCGGACAGGTTGGTCAGCGCGCGGCGTGTGTCGTCCAGCACATTGAGGATCTGATAGGCGCGCGGCAGCAGGGCGCGGCCCGCCTGGGTCAGGCCGATCTCGCGACCGAGGCGATCGAACAGGCGCACGCCCAGTTGCTGTTCCAGGCCGGCGATGCGTTTGCTCACCGCCGGCTGGGTTAGATGCAGGCGCTCGCCGGCTTCGGAAAAGCTGCCCGTCTCGGCGATGGCGATAAAGGCATTGAGGTTGGCCAAATCCATGGGGCGCTCCGCGAATAGAAGAATGCCTTGAGCATACATTCCAGCGCGGAATCCTTTGAATAAAAAATATGAATTTGAGTTATTTCGTGCCCGGCAATAGCATTCTCCCCATAAGCCAAAGGGCCTTTTCGCCTGAGGCATAGAAAGATGCACTTCTGACGCCGGGCGGTGATAAGGCTGGCAGTTTATGGATGTGCTCAAAAGGCGCTGATGAGGTAAGGCTGATGACTGGCAAGACGCTCTACGACAAGCTCTGGGAAATGCACGAAGTGAAACGTCGTGACGACGGTTCCTCGTTGATCTACATCGACCGTCACATCCTCCACGAAGTGACTTCGCCCCAGGCCTTCGAAGGCCTGCGCCTGGCCGGGCGCAAGCCGTGGCGCATCGATGCCAACATCGCCACGCCGGATCACAACGTGCCGACCACCAAGGCTGAGCGCCAGGGCGGCCTCGAGGCTATCGCCGATGAAGTCTCGCGCATCCAGGTACAGACCCTTGACGAGAACTGCGACGACTTCGGCATCCTCGAATTCAAGATGAACGACGTGCGCCAGGGCATCGTCCACGTGGTCGGTCCGGAGCAGGGCGCTACTCTGCCGGGCATGACCGTGGTCTGCGGCGACTCGCATACCTCCACCCATGGCGCCTTCGGTGCGCTGGCCCACGGTATCGGTACCTCGGAGGTCGAGCACGTGCTCGCTACCCAGTGCCTGGTCGCCAAGAAAATGAAGAACATGCAGGTGCGCGTCGAAGGCAAGCTGCCGTTCGGCGTGACCGCCAAGGACATAGTACTGGCCGTGATCGGCAAGATCGGCACTGCCGGTGGCAACGGCCATGCGCTGGAGTTCGCCGGTAGCGCGATCCGCGACCTGTCGCTGGAAGGGCGCATGACCATCTGCAACATGTCCATCGAGGCTGGTGCCCGCGTTGGCTTGGTGGCGGTGGACGAGAAGACCATCGCCTACGTCAAGGATCGCCCGTTCGCGCCCAAGGGCAGCGACTGGGACAAGGCCGTGGCGCAGTGGCAGAACCTGGTGTCTGACGCCGATGCGGTGTTCGATACCGTGGTCGAGCTGAAGGCCGAAGACATCAAGCCACAGGTCAGCTGGGGCACCTCGCCGGAAATGGTCCTGGCCGTCGACCAGAACGTGCCGGACCCGGCCGTCGAAGCCGACCCGGTGAAGAGGGATTCGATCACCCGCGCACTCAAGTACATGGGCCTGGCTGCCAACCAGCCGATCACCGATATCCAGCTCGATCGCGTGTTCATCGGTTCCTGCACCAACTCGCGTATCGAAGACCTGCGCGCTGCCGCAGAAGTGGCCAAGGGCCGCAAGGTCGCTACGACCGTCAAGCAGGCGCTGGTGGTGCCGGGTTCCGGCCTGGTCAAGGCGCAGGCCGAGGCGGAAGGACTGGACAAGATCTTCATCGAAGCTGGTTTCGAATGGCGTGAGCCGGGGTGCTCCATGTGCCTGGCGATGAACCCGGACAAACTGGGCAGCGGCGAGCATTGCGCCTCGACCTCCAACCGCAACTTCGAAGGCCGTCAGGGCGCCGGTGGCCGCACCCACCTGGTGAGCCCAGCCATGGCCGCCGCTGCGGCGGTGACCGGCCGCTTCATCGACGTTCGCGAATTGATCCAGGCCTGAGGAGACCGCACATGAAAGCCTTTACCCAACACACTGGCCTGGTCTGCCCGCTCGACCGTGCCAACGTCGACACCGACCAGATCATTCCCAAGCAGTTCTTGAAGTCGATCAAGCGCACCGGTTTCGGTCCGAATCTGTTCGACGAGTGGCGTTATCTGGATGTCGGCCAGCCGAACCAGGACAACTCCAAGCGTCCGATCAACAAGGATTTCGTGCTCAACTTCCCGCGTTATCAGGGCGCCAGTGTGCTGCTGGCCCGCGAGAACTTCGGCTGCGGTTCCTCGCGCGAACACGCGCCATGGGCGCTGGACGAGTACGGCTTCCGCACCGTCATCGCGCCGAGCTTCGCTGATATCTTCTTCAACAACAGCTTCAAGAACGGCCTGCTGCCGATCATCCTCAAGGACGAAGAGGTCGATGCGCTGTTCGAGCAGGCCGAGGCCACCGAAGGTTATCAGTTGACCGTTGACCTCGAAGCGCAGACCGTGACCCGTCCCGATGGCGTGCAGTACAGCTTCGAAGTCGATGCCTTCCGCAAGCACTGCCTGCTCAACGGCCTGGACGACATCGGCCTCACTCTGCAGGATCAGGAAGCGATCAAGGCCTTCGAAGCCAAGTACCAGCAGGGCAGCCCCTGGCTGTTCGGCGCGATCAAATAAACCCGGCTGCAAGCCGCAAGCTTCAAGCTGCAAGTAGAAGCAGCTTTGACTTGTGCCTTGCAGCTTGAAGCTATTTCCCAAGGAAAAAAGATGAGCAAACAGATTCTGGTTCTCCCTGGCGATGGCATTGGCCCGGAAATCATGGCCGAGGCGGTCAAGGTACTGAACCTGGCCAATGACAAGTACGCCCTGGGCTTCGAGTTGAGCTTCGATGATCTGGGTGGTGCGGCCATCGACCGTTATGGCGTGCCGCTGGCCGACGAGACCCTGGCGCGCGCCAAGGCTGCCGATGCCGTGCTGCTCGGCGCCGTTGGCGGGCCGAAGTGGGACACCATCGATCCGGCCATCCGTCCCGAGCGCGGTTTGCTGAAGATCCGTTCGCAACTGGGCCTGTTCGGCAACCTGCGTCCGGCCATCCTCTATCCGCAACTGGCCGAGGCCTCCAGCCTCAAGCCGGAAGTGGTCGCGGGCCTGGACATCCTCATCGTCCGGGAGCTGACTGGCGGCATCTATTTCGGTCAGCCGCGTGAGAGCAAGGTGCTGGAGAACGGCGAGCGCATGGCCTACGACACCCTGCCGTACAGCGAGAGCGAGATCCGTCGCATCGCCAAGGTCGGCTTCGACATGGCGCGCGTGCGCGGCAAGAAGCTGTGCTCGGTGGACAAGGCCAACGTCCTGGCGTCCAGCCAGCTGTGGCGCGCCGTGGTCGAGGAAGTGGCCAAGGACTATCCGGACGTCGAGCTGAGCCACATGTACGTCGACAACGCCGCCATGCAACTGGTGCGCGCGCCCAAGCAATTCGACGTGATGGTCACCGACAACATGTTTGGTGACATTTTGTCCGATGAAGCTTCGATGCTCACCGGTTCCATCGGCATGCTGCCATCGGCATCCTTGGACGCCAACAACAAGGGCATGTACGAGCCATGCCACGGCTCCGCGCCGGACATCGCCGGCAAGGGCATCGCCAACCCGCTGGCCACCATTCTCTCGGTATCCATGATGCTGCGTTACAGCTTCGGCCAGGTCGCCGCTGCCGATGCCATCGAGAAGGCTGTGAGTCTGGTGCTGGATCAGGGCCTGCGTACCGGTGACATCTGGTCCGAAGGCAAGACCAAGGTCGGTACCGCCGAGATGGGTGATGCAGTGGCCTCCGCGCTGCGTAGTCTGTAATCTTCCCAGCCCCGCCGGGGTGGTTCCGGCTGGCTGTTTATATAGGTGTAGTCGTTATGAAACGTGTAGGTCTGATCGGTTGGCGTGGCATGGTCGGTTCCGTGCTCATGCAGCGCATGCTGGAAGAGCGGGACTTCGACCTGATCGAGCCGGTGTTCTTCACCACCTCCAATGTCGGCGGCCAGGGCCCTGCCATTGGCAAGGACATTGCCCCGCTGAAGGACGCCTACAGCATCGACGACCTCAAGGGCCTGGACGTGATCCTGACCTGCCAGGGCGGCGACTACACCAATGAAGTCTTCCCCAAGCTGCGTGAAGCCGGCTGGCAGGGCTACTGGATCGACGCGGCTTCCAGCCTGCGTATGGATGACAGTGCGGTAATCGTGCTCGACCCGGTCAACCGCAAGGTGATCGACCAGGCGCTGGATGCCGGCAGCAAGAACTACATCGGCGGCAACTGCACCGTCAGCCTGATGCTGATGGCCTTGGGCGGCCTGTACGAAGCCGGTCTGGTCGAATGGATGAGCGCCATGACCTACCAGGCGGCCTCCGGTGCTGGCGCGCAGAACATGCGCGAGCTGATCAAGCAGATGGGCGCGATCAACGGCGCTGTCGCCGATGAACTGGCCGACCCGGCCAGCGCCATCCTCGACATCGACCGTAAGGTTGCTGAAGCCATGCGTGGCGAGGCCTTCCCGGTCGACAATTTCGGCGTGCCGCTGGCCGGCAGCCTGATCCCCTATATCGACAAGGAGCTGCCGAACGGGCAGAGCCGCGAAGAGTGGAAAGCCCAGGCCGAAACCAACAAGATCCTCGGCCGTTTCAAGAACCCCATCCCGGTCGACGGTATCTGCGTGCGCATCGGTGCCATGCGTTGCCATAGCCAGGCGCTGACCATCAAGCTCAACAAGGACGTGCCGATGGGCGACATCGAAGGCCTGATCAGCCAGCACAATCCCTGGGTCAAGCTGGTGCCGAACCATCGCGAAGACTCCATCCGCGACCTCGGGCCGACTGCCGTGACCGGCACCCTGAGCGTTCCGGTCGGTCGTCTGCGCAAGCTCAACATGGGCTCGCAGTATCTGGGTGCCTTCACCGTGGGTGACCAACTGCTGTGGGGCGCTGCCGAGCCGCTGCGCCGCATGCTGCGGATTCTGCTGGAGCGCTAAACGCCAGCCGGGTATCCGGATCAAACGAGGCCCTTCTGTTTTGGCAGAGGGGCTTTGTCTTTTATGGGGCACATCGTTGCCCGGATGTGGGCGTGCAGTTACAGTGCCGCTCCCTCTGCGTCGTAGGTCAGTCCATGAGTCAGCCCATCAATGTCGCCCTGATCGGTGCCACCGGTAATATCGGCGAAGCGCTGGTCGAGTTGCTCGAAGAGCGCGAGTTTCCACTCAAGGATCTGCACCTGCTGGCCAGTAGCGAGTCGGCAGGGCAGAGCCTGTCATTCCGTGGCCGCCAGGTCCGGGCCAGGTCGCTCGAGGCCTTCGACTTCTCGCAGGTGCAGTTGGCGTTCTTCGCCGCAGGCGCGGAAGTGACGCGCGATTGCCGCGAGCGAGTGCTGGCGGCCGGCTGCTCGCTCATCGATCTGAGCGCTGCGTTACCGCTGGAGCAGGCACCCTGTGTGTTGCCGGAGCTGGGCGTCGAGGCGCTGCCGGCGTTGAGCAAGCCGTGGTGCGTCAGTGCGCCAACCCCTTCGGCGGTCGCCTGCGCATTGGTGCTGGCTGCATTGAAACCGATACTGCAGCCGCAGCGGTTGCAGCTGACTGCCATGTTGGCGATCTCGACGCTGGGGCGCAGTGGCGTACAGGAGTTGGCGCGGCAGACCGCCGAGTTGCTCAACGCACGTCCGCTGGAGCCCAGGACGGTGGATCGGCAGATCGCCTTCAACCTGCTGGCGCAGGTCGGCGAAGTCGACGAGCAAGGGCACGCGCAGCTGGAGAAGCGTCTCGCCGCAGAGGTTCGGCAATTGCTCGACGTGCCCGAGCTTCCGGTGGCCGCGACGTGCGCCCTGGCCCCTGTATTTTTTGGCGATAGCCTGGTGCTTGGCGTGCAGGCGGATTCTGAGGTCGACGTCAGTGCCGTGCTGCAGTTGCTCGAGGCCGCTCAGGGGGTCGAACTGGTTGAGGCGGGCGACTACCCGACTGCTGTGGGCGATGCGGTGGGGCAGGATCAAGTCTATGTCGGGCGGGTTCGTCGTGGTGTCGGCGATCCAACGCAGCTCAATTTGTGGATTGCGTCTGATAATGTAAGAAAAGGCGCCGCCCTGAATGCAGTGCAGCTGGCCGAGTTATTGATAAAACACTATCTGTAAAAGATACTTACCTAGAAATTTGAAGAATCTTTCTAGCTTGGCAATACTGGCTGAGTTGATTGCTGAATGGGGAGCCGCTCCTAGAGCGGAGGCAGGCAGCAATTCTCAAGACCCTCTCGCATGCCGAGAAAAAAGCTAAAACAAGGGATAACGCTATGGTTCGGGTTCGCAAACTGGTGCTGGCAATCGCAGCCGCTTCCGCGCTGTCTTCCGGTATGGCGCATGCGCTGGGGTTGGGTGAAGTTACCCTGCAGTCCTCGCTGAATCAGCCGCTGGTAGCGGAAATCGAGTTGCTGGAGGTGCGCGACCTGGCCTCCAATGAGGTGATTCCCAACCTCGCGTCCCCTGAAGAGTTCATCAAGGCGGGCGTCGATCGTCAGTACTTCCTGACCGATCTCAAGTTCACTCCCGTATTGAAACCTAATGGCAAGAGTGTCATTCGCGTTACTTCAAGCAAGGCTGTGCGCGAACCCTACCTCAACTTCCTGGTGGAAGTGCTCTGGCCGAACGGTCGGTTGCTGCGTGAGTACACCCTGCTGCTCGATCCACCGCTTTACTCTCCGCAGACCACGGTAGCCGCTGCGCCGCAATTGCCGATTGCCGCTCCCGCGCCTGCATCGCGTGCGGCCGTTGCGCCTTCCGCGCCCGCTCCGAGCAGCGCCGCACCGGCTCCCGCGCCGCGTCCTGCCGCACCGGCCCCGGTTTCTCGCGCCATTGCCGGTAACGAATACAGAACCACTGCCAACGATACGCTCTGGGAAATCGCCCAGCGTGTTGGCGGTGGTTCTTCGGTCAACCAGACCATGCTGGCCATCCAGGATCTGAATCCTGATGCCTTCATTGGCGGCAACATCAACCGCATGAAGAGCGGCCAGGTGCTGCGCCTGCCGGACGAGCAGCAGATTCGCAGCCGCAGCAATGCCGAGGCGGTCGCTCAGGTGGCCGAGCAGAACGCCGCCTGGCGCGAAGGTCGCGCCGTCGCCTCGCGTCAGCTGGATGCCACACGCCGTACCACCGCAGGTTCCGCGCCGGCCACTGCCGAGTCGGCTGACAGCCTGAAGCTGGTCGCTGCTGAAGCCGGCCAGTCCACTCGCGGTAGCGATACCGGCTCGGCCAACAGCAAGGCGCTGACCGACAAGCTGGCCGTGACCCAGGAAAGCCTGGACTCGACCCGTCGCGAGAATGCCGAGCTGCAGAGCCGCGTCGGTGACCTGCAGAGTCAGCTGGACAAGCTGCAGCGTCTGGTCGAATTGAAAGACAGTCAGTTGGCCAAGTTGCAGGCCGATCTGTCGGCGGCTCCGGCTCCGGCTGCTGCGGACGAGCCGGTTGCACAAGCCCCTGCTACCGATGCGCCGGCTGCGCAAGCGCCAACTGCTGAGCCCGAGGTTGCGCCTCCCGTGTCGGAGGCAGCGACACCACCGGCTTCGCCGCCTGAAGAGGCGGCGCCTGACTACAACTATTCCGAGGAACCGGCTGCGCCTGTCGAAGACAGCGCCGCCACCACCGAACAGCCGGCCGAGGAGCCGGCTGCTGCCGTTGAGCCTGCCGCTCCGGCCAAACCGGTCGAAGAGGCCAAGCCGGCTGCGCCCGCTCCGGCACCAGCTCCGGCACCAGCTCCGGCTCCGCAGAGCTTTGTCGATGACCTGATGGCCAACCCGATGACGCTGGGCCTGGCGGGTGGTGGCGTGCTGCTGCTCCTGCTGGTCGCCCTCATGGCGCTGTCGCGCCGCAATGCCATGAAGGAAGCCGAGCAGCAAGACGAGCTGGCTGACGAGCTGTCCCAGGATCAGGCATTCGCATCCGATCTGGATATGCCGCAAGACAGCTTCGCCGGTCTCGACGACGAGCCTGTTCAGGCCGCTGGCGAGGAGCGCGTTACGGCACAGACCGGCGATGCCCTGGGCGAGGCGGATATCTACATCGCCTACGGCCGCTTCAATCAGGCGGCTGAGCTGCTGCAGAACGCGATCAACGACGAGCCGCATCGTACCGACCTGCGCCTGAAGTTGATGGAGGTCTATGCCGAGCTGGGTGATCGCGAAGGCTTTGCCCGTCAGGACAACGAGCTCCGCGAAATCGGCGGGGCGAATGCCGAGGCCGAACAACTGAAGTCCAAGTATCCGGCCATCGCTGCCTTTACCGGCGCCGGGGTAGTGG
Organism: Pseudomonas sp. UBA6323; assembly: GCF_002439135.1. NCBI lineage: Bacteria > Pseudomonadati > Pseudomonadota > Gammaproteobacteria > Pseudomonadales > Pseudomonadaceae > Pseudomonas > Pseudomonas sp. UBA6323. The sequence continues at coordinate 27,116 of NZ_DJSX01000010.1, forward strand.
CTGCTGCAGCGTCCGCCGAGGACGACATGGGCGATTTCAACCTCGATGATCTCAGCCTGGACGAGCCGGCCGCCGAGACGCCTGCCGCCACGACTGGCGATCTGGACGATGCATTCGACCTGAGCCTCGATGATCTCGAGGCCGATCTGGAGAGCGATCTTCAGACCGCCAACGCCGATGAGGCGCCGCTGTCGCTGGATGACGACCTGGACTTCGGCCTGATCGACGAGCCTGCTGCTGCGACCTCTGCTGCGGCTGATGACGATCTGGACTTCGATCTGGCCCTGGGCGACGACAAGGTCGAACTGTCCCAGCCGGCCGACGATCTCTCTGCATTCAGCCTCGAGCTGGACGAGCCTGCTGCCGCCCCCAGCGACGAAGCCGATGATTTCCTGCTGAGCCTGGATGATGACGCGCCGCTGAATCAGCCTGCCGACGATCTGTCCGACTTCAGTCTCGATCTACCGGAAGAGACGCCGGCTGCCGACCTCGACCTGCCGGCCGACTTCGATCTGTCGCTCGAAGACGAAACCCCGGCTCAACCTGTTGTCGAGCCTGACAGCTTTGCAGCGCAGCTCGATGAAGTGACTGCCGAGCTGGATCAGTTGTCGAACGATTTCGAAGAGCCGCAAGCGGCTCCGTTGGCCCCGGTCGATGACCTGTCTGCTGGTCTGGATGGTGACGACGACTTCGATTTCCTCTCCGGCACCGATGAGACCGCGACCAAGCTCGACCTGGCGCGCGCCTACATCGACATGGGCGACACCGAAGGGGCGCGCGACATTCTCGATGAGGTGGTCGCCGAGGGTAACGACGCACAGCAGCAGGAAGCTCGCGAGATGATTTCCAAGTTGGTTTGATCTATTCCATGTCTGAAGCAGTACCTGTAGCGGCCGCCGAAATGGCGGCCGCTGGCTTTTCCAGAGTCGCCCTGGGCCTTGAATACAAGGGCGCACGTTATCGCGGTTTCCAACGTCAGAGCGGCAAGGTCGCTTCCATTCAGGGGTGCCTGGAGGATGCGCTGTCGAAAGTGGCAGGCGGTGCGCCCGTCACTATTCACTGCGCAGGGCGCACCGATGCTTCCGTGCATTCCAGCGGTCAGGTGGTGCATTTCGATACCACCGTCGAGCGCTCGCTGCATGCCTGGATCATGGGGGCCAACATGAACCTGCCCAGCGACATCAGCGTGACCTGGGCCAAGGTAATGCCGGCGCATTTTCATGCGCGCTTTTCGGCCATGGCGCGGCGCTATCGCTACGTCATCTACAACGATCCGATTCGTCCGGCGCACATGGCTGAAGAAGTTACCTGGAATCATCGGCCGCTTGATGTGGCGCGCATGCGTGAAGCCGCGCTGGCCCTGGTGGGCACGCATGATTTCAGTGCCTTCCGCGCGACGCGGTGCCAGGCCAAATCACCGGTCAAGACCGTTCACCATCTGCAGTTGATCGAACATGGCCGCTTTATCGTTCTGGATATCCGCGCCAATGCCTTTTTGCACCATATGGTGCGTAACATCGCCGGCGTGTTGATGACCATTGGCGCTGGTGAGCGGCCGCCCGAGTGGGCGCGCGAGGTGCTCGAGCGCGGGGATCGCCATAGCGGAGGTGTGACTGCGCATCCCTACGGCCTGTACCTGGTACAGGTGGATTACCCGGAAGAGTTCGAGTTGCCGTCGCGCTACCTGGGGCCGCATTTTCTTTCCGGTCTGGCAGATGTGCGGCAAGGCTGAGCCTTTGTTACCATCCGGCGTTCGACAGGCAGAAGGTGTGAAGCGAATGCGCGTGCGCAGCAAGATTTGCGGCATTACCCGAGTGGAAGATGCGCTGGCCGCAGTAGAGGCCGGGGCGGATGCCATTGGCCTGGTGTTCTACGCCAAGAGCCCGCGTGCCGTCAGTGTCGAGCAGGCTGCTACTATCGTGCAGGCTGTGCCGCCCTTCGTGACCTGTGTTGGCCTGTTCGTGAACATGCCGCGTGATCAGTTGCTGGCCGTGTTGCAGCAGGTGCCGCTGGACTTGCTGCAATTTCATGGCGACGAGTCGCCCGCTGATTGCGAGGGCTATGGCCGACCCTACATAAAGGCACTGCGTGTGCGTCCTGATGAGGATCTGGCTGCCACGATGGCGCCCTATGCCGGTGCGCGCGGCATTCTCCTCGACACCTTCGTTGAGGGTGTGCCCGGCGGAACCGGGGCGGCCTTCGACTGGTCACTCGTACCGCAGGACGCTGGCAAACCGATCATCCTTGCCGGCGGCCTGGAGGCGAGCAACGTCGCTGCCGCCATTCGCCAGGTCCGGCCCTATGCCGTCGATGTCAGTGGCGGGGTAGAGGTGAGTAAAGGCATAAAGGATGCAGAGAGGATTCGTGCATTCGTGCAGGCCGTGCATGACACGCAATGTGACGGCGATCGAGGCGGGGCCGTCAATTAGCCTGTCACGCCGCCGTGGCTCGTTTCGATGGGCGCGATGCGGCAGAAAAGAATTGCTGGATGGGCGCTCACGATGAAGCGTTCATCCGAACCAACGGTTATGGAGAAATGACAGCATGAGCAACTGGTTGGTAGACAAACTCATTCCCTCGATCATGCGTTCCGAGGTGAAGAAGAGCTCTGTGCCCGAGGGCCTGTGGCACAAATGTCCGTCCTGTGATGCCGTGCTTTATCGTCCCGAGCTGGAAAAGACCCTCGACGTCTGCCCCAAGTGCAACCATCACATGCGCATCGGCGCGCGCGCGCGTCTCGATATCTTCCTCGATGCCGACGGCCGCGAAGAGATCGGCGTTGACCTGGAGCCGGTGGACCGTCTGAAGTTCCGCGACAGCAAGAAGTACAAGGATCGCTTTACCGCTGCGCAGAAGCAGACCGGCGAGAAGGATGCGCTGATCTCCATGAGCGGCACCCTCGAAGGCATGCCGATCGCCGTTTGCGCGTTCGAGTTCTCCTTTATGGGCGGTTCCATGGGTGCCGTCGTCGGCGAGCGTTTCGTCCAGGCGGCCAACGTCGCGCTGGAAAAGCGCTGCCCGCTGGTGTGCTTCTCCGCCTCCGGCGGCGCGCGCATGCAGGAGGCGCTGATCTCGCTGATGCAGATGGCCAAGACCTCCGCTGCGCTGGCGCGTCTGCGTGAAGAGGGCTTGCCGTTCATCTCCGTATTGACTGACCCGGTCTACGGCGGTGTATCGGCCAGCCTGGCGATGCTCGGTGATGTGATCGTGGCCGAGCCCAAGGCGCTGATCGGCTTCGCCGGCCCGCGCGTAATCGAGCAGACCGTACGCGAAAAGCTGCCGGAAGGCTTCCAGCGCAGCGAGTTCCTGCTCGAACACGGTGCCATCGATATGATCATTCCGCGCGACGAGCTGCGTCCGCGTCTGGCGCGCCTGTTGGCGCAGATGATGAATCGTCCTTCCCCGGTTTCCCTGCCGGCCACTGCATGACCGAACGTAGCCTGGGCGAGTGGCTCGCCTACCTCGAGCAGTTGCATCCCTCGGCCATCGACATGGGTCTGGAGCGCTCGCGCGAGGTGGCGCGCCGGCTCGGCCTGGGCAAGCCGGCGCCATTGGTGGTTACCGTCACCGGTACCAATGGCAAGGGCTCTACCTGCGCCTTTCTCGCCAGCCTGATCAGTGCTCAGGGGCAGCGTGTCGGTGTCTACAGCTCGCCCCATTTGCTGCGTTACAACGAGCGTGTGCTCATCGATGGTCGTGAGGTAAGCGACGAGGCCTTATGCCAGGCCTTCGCGGCGGTCGAATCCGCGCGTGGCGAAATATCGCTGACCTACTTCGAGATGGGCACGCTGGCAGCCTTCTGGCTGTTCGAGCGGGCCGGGCTGGATGCCGTGGTGCTCGAAGTCGGCCTGGGCGGGCGTCTGGATGCGGTCAATCTGGTGGATGCCGATCTGGCCCTGATCACCAGCATTGGTCTGGATCACGCCGACTGGCTCGGTGATACCCGTGAGTCGGTGGCCTTCGAAAAAGCCGGCATCATGCGTGCCGGCAAGCCTGCCTTGTGCGGTGATCTGGATCCTCCGCTGCCTTTGCTGCAGCAAGTCGCGACCCTGGATGCGCCGCTGTTCCTGCGCGGCCGTGACTATGACCTGAGCGTCAAGGCGCAGGCTTGGTCCTGGTATGGCCTCGACGCGCAGGGCCAGGTGCTGCGCCTGGAGCAGTTGCCAGTTCTCGATTTGCCCATGGAAAACGCCGCGCTGGCGTTACAGGCCTGCGCGCTTCTGCCGCTGCCCTGGGATCAGCAGCAGATTGCTCAGGCGTTGCTGGCCACGCGAGTCACCGGGCGGCTGGATCGCCGCGCGCTGGACTGGCGAGGCAAGTCACTCACACTGTTGCTCGATGTTGGGCATAATCCCCATGCGGCCGATTATCTGGCGCAGCGCCTGGAAAGCCGCCCGCCGAACGGAAAGCGCCGGGCCGTGTTTGCCCTGTTGGCCGACAAGGATTTGCCGGGTGTGGTCGCGCCGCTCTTGAGCCTGGTTTCCACCTGGGCGGTGGCGCCGCTCGATACGCCGCGTTCGCGTTCAGCCGGTGAACTGGCCGGGCATCTGCAGGCACAGGGCGCGGCGGTGGGGCAATATCCGAATGTGCGTGCTGCGCTCGAGGCACAGTGCGAGCAGGCGGCAGATGGTGACGAGATACTGTTGTTCGGATCGTTTTTCTGCGTGGCCGAGGCCCTGGAATGGCTGGCCCGCCCGGCTTGATAAGGGGATTGGGGGATGGCAATGCTGGACAAGGGGCTCAAGCAGCGCATGGTCGGTGCGCTGGTGCTGGTGGCGCTGGCGGTGATCTTCCTGCCGATGCTGCTGTCGCGCGAAGACGAGATGCGTCGCGTGGTGGTAGAGGCTCCGGCGATGCCGCAGGCGCCGGAGGCTGCCGAGATCGTGGTCGAGCCTGCCGAGGTCGTCGAGCCCGAGCAGTTGCCGCAGGAACCTGTGCCGGTCGAGGAGGTTGAGCCGCAGATCGTCGAGGTGCCGGAGCAGCCCAAGCAGACCCCGCCTCCTGCTGCCGAGCCGAGTAAACCCGAGCCGGCCAGGACCGAGCCTGCCAAGACCGAGCAGGCCGTCACCACGGCTCCGGCCAAGCCTGAAGGGCGCCTGGACGCCAACAGTCTGCCGATCAGCTGGTCGGTGCAGCTGGCCAGTCTGTCCAGTCGCGGTGGGGCAGAGAACCTGCAGAAAACGCTGCGCAGCCAGGGCTACAACGCCTATATCCGCACCTTCGATGGCATGAATCGCGTGTTCGTCGGTCCGTTGATCGAGCGTGCCGAGGCCGAGCGCCTGCGCGACCAGCTCAATCGCCAGCACAAGCTCAGCGGTTTTGTCGTGCGTTTCCAGCCTGAGGCCGGTTGAGCCCATCGTTGATATGCAACGCCCGGTTACCCGATTCGCCGGGCTCTGCTAAAATGCTCCGCCTTTTCCGCTGGTAGGCCGCACCGTGGTATTCACCTGGGTCGATTGGGCGATCATCGCCGTCATCGCCATTTCTAGTCTGATCAGTCTCAAGCGCGGCTTCGTCAAGGAAGCCCTGTCGCTGCTGACCTGGATCATCGCAGGTGTGGTCGCCTGGATGTTCGGTGGCGCATTGGCCCAGCATCTCGTCGAATTCATCGAAACACCCTCGGCACGGGTGATCGCCGCCTGTGCCATTCTCTTCGTTGCCACCTTGCTGGTGGGCGCGCTGGTCAATTTCCTGATCGGTGAGCTGATCCGCGTGACAGGCCTGTCCGGTACCGACCGTTTTCTCGGCATGGTATTCGGCGCCGCGCGTGGAGGCTTGCTGGTCGTGCTGCTGGTCGGGCTGATCAGCCTGGCACCGGTGGAGCAGGATTCGTGGTGGCAGCAGTCGCAACTGGTGCCGCATTTTCTGATGGTTGCCGACTGGTCGAAGAACCTCATTCTGGGGTGGTCCGAGCAGTGGTTTACCGGTGGTTCGGCTAACCCAGTCGATCTGCTTTAAAAGAGTGGTCGGCGCGGACCAACCGCTGCGCCGGTCGCTGAACTAGCCTGAATTATTTAGCAGGGGTCGTGGCACATGTGTGGCATCGTCGGTATCGTCGGTAAATCGAACGTCAATCAGGCGCTGTATGACGGGCTGACCGTCCTCCAGCACCGCGGCCAGGATGCTGCCGGTATTGTCACCAGCCATGATGGCCGCCTGTTCCTGCGCAAGGACAACGGCCTGGTGCGCGATGTCTTCCAGCAGCGCCACATGCAGCGTCTGGTCGGCCATATGGGCATCGGTCACGTGCGCTACCCGACGGCTGGTAGTTCCAGTTCGGCCGAAGCGCAGCCGTTCTATGTCAACTCGCCGTATGGCATCACCCTGGCGCACAACGGCAACCTGACCAACGTCGAGCAGTTGGCCAAGGAAATCTACGAGTCCGACCTGCGCCACGTGAACACCAACTCCGACTCGGAAGTGCTGCTCAACGTATTCGCCCACGAGCTGGCCCAGCGGGGCAAGCTGCAGCCAACCGAGGAAGACGTGTTCGCCGCCGTCACCCACGTGCACGAGCGCTGCCTGGGCGGCTACGCCGTGGTGGCGATGATCACCGGCTACGGCATCGTCGGCTTCCGCGACCCCAATGGCATTCGCCCGATTGTCTTCGGCCAGCGCCACACCGACGAAGGCGTGGAGTACATGATCGCCTCGGAAAGCGTGTCGCTGGACGTGCTCGGCTTCACCCTGATCCGCGACCTGGCGCCGGGCGAAGCGGTGTACATCACCGAGGAAGGCCAGTTGTTCACCCGTCAGTGCGCGGCCAATCCGAAATACGCGCCGTGCATCTTCGAGCACGTCTATCTGGCGCGTCCGGACTCGATCATGGACGGCATCTCGGTATACAAGGCACGCCTGCGCATGGGCGAGAAGCTGGCCGACAAGATTCTCCGCGAGCGTCCGGAGCATGATATCGACGTGGTCATCCCGATCCCCGACACCAGTCGTACCGCTGCGCTGGAGCTGGCCAACCGCCTGGGCGTGAAATTCCGCGAAGGCTTCGTCAAGAACCGCTACATCGGTCGTACCTTCATCATGCCCGGCCAGGCAGCGCGCAAGAAATCCGTGCGGCAGAAGCTCAATGCCATCGAACTGGAGTTCCGCGGCAAGAACGTGATGCTGGTCGACGACTCCATCGTGCGTGGCACCACCTGCAAGCAGATCATCCAGATGGCCCGCGAGGCCGGGGCGAAGAACGTCTACTTCTGCTCGGCAGCACCGGCGGTGCGCTACCCGAACGTGTACGGTATCGACATGCCCAGCGCCCATGAGCTGATCGCCCATGGTCGCAGCACCGAGCAGGTGTGCGAGCTGATCGGCGCAGACTGGCTGATCTACCAGGATCTGCCGGACCTGATCGAAGCGGTCAGCGGCAGCAAGAAGATCAAGATCGACAACTTTGACTGTGCGGTTTTCGATGGCAAGTATGTGACCGGCGACGTCGATGAGGCCTACCTGGACCGCATCGAGCAGGCGCGCAACGACGCCAGCAAGGCCAAGTCGCAGGCGGTCAGCGCGATCATCGATCTGCACAACAATTGATGCGCGGAGCAGGGGAATCCTGCCCTTGGTTTGTAGCCCGGATGCAATCCGGGGGAATGTCGTATTGAAGTTCCCGGATTGCATCCGGGCTACTTATTCGTGAGGTAGAAAGATGACACTGGAATGGGAAGCGGGTCGGCTCGACAGCGATCTGGATGGTGTTGGCTTCGACACCCTGGCGGTGCGCGCCGGTCAGCGCCGTTCGCCGGAGGGTGAGCACGGCGAGGCCTTGTATCTGACCTCCAGCTACGTGTTCCGTACCGCCGCCGATGCGGCCGCGCGTTTTGCCGGTGAAGTGCCGGGTAACGTTTACTCGCGTTACACCAACCCTACCGTGCGCACTTTCGAGGAGCGCATCGCGGCGCTGGAAGGCGCCGAGCAGGCGGTGGCCACCGCGTCCGGCATGTCGGCCATCCTCGCCATCGTCATGAGCCTGTGCAGCGGCGGCGACCACGTGCTGGTGTCGCGCAGCGTGTTCGGTTCGACCATCAGTCTTTTCGAGAAGTACCTCAAGCGCTTCGGCATCGAGGTGGATTACGTGCCGCTGGCCGATCTGGATGCCTGGCAGGGTGCGTTCAAGCCCAACACCAAGCTGCTGTTCGTCGAGTCGCCGTCCAATCCGCTGGCCGAGCTGGTGGATATCGCCGCGCTGGCCGAGATCGCTCACTCACGGGGCGCGTTGCTGGCGGTGGACAACTGCTTCTGCACGCCGGCGCTGCAGCAACCGCTGAAACTCGGAGCCGATATCGTCATGCACTCGGCGACCAAGTACATCGACGGCCAGGGCCGTGGCCTGGGTGGCGTGGTCGCCGGCCGCAGCGAGCTTATGAAGGAAGTGGTGGGTTTCCTGCGTACCGCCGGGCCGACCCTCAGCCCGTTCAACGCCTGGATGTTCGTCAAGGGCCTGGAAACCCTGCGTATTCGTATGCGCGCGCAGAGCGAGAGTGCCCTGCAACTGGCGCTGTGGCTGGAGCAACAGCCGCAGGTCGAACGCGTGTACTACGCCGGTCTGCCGAGCCATCCGCAGCATGAGCTGGCGAAGAAGCAGCAGAGTGCCTTCGGTGCGGTGGTCAGCTTCGAGGCCAAGGGTGGTCGCGACGCGGCGTGGAAGGTCATCGATGCCACGCGCGTCATCTCCATCACCACCAACCTCGGCGACACCAAGACCACCATCGCCCACCCGGCCACTACTTCGCATGGTCGCCTGACGCCGCAGGAGCGTGCCAATGCCGGCATCAGCGACAGTCTGATCCGCGTTGCGGTGGGGCTGGAAGAGTTGGAAGACCTGAAGGCAGATCTGGCACGCGGCCTGGCCGCGCTCTGATGCTGGAGTGGGGGAGTGACGATGCGCCCAACAATGGGCGTGTCGCGCTGGTCACCGGCGCCGCGCGTGGTATCGGTCTGGGTATCAGTGCCTGGCTGATCACCGAGGGCTGGCAGGTGGTGTTGGCCGACGTCGATCGCGAGCGCGGCTCGAAGGTGGCACGTGTGCTGGGCGACAACGCCTGGTTCGTTGCCATGGACGTGGCCAAGGAGGATCAGGTCAGTGTCGGCGTTGCCGAGATTCTTGGCCAGTTCGGTCGTCTCGATGCGCTGGTGTGTAACGCGGCTATTGCCGACCCTCATACACCGCCGCTGGAGTCGCTCGATCTCAAGCGCTGGAATCGCATGCTGGCGGTCAACCTGACTGGCGCCATGCTGCTGGCCAAGCACTGTGCGCCGTATCTGCGCGGGCACCGTGGCGCCATCGTCAACATCGCCTCGACCCGCGCCAGCCAGTCCGAGGCCGATTGCGAGGCCTATGCCGCGAGCAAGGGTGGGCTGGTCGCACTGACCCATGCGTTATCCATCAGTCTCGGCCCCGAAGTTCGCGTCAATTGCGTCAGCCCGGGCTGGATCGATGCCCGTGACCCATCGCAGCAGCGGCTGGAGCCGCTATCGGTATTCGATCATGCGCAGCATCCGGTCGGCCGCGTTGGCACGGTGGAGGATGTGGCAGCTCAGGTCGCCTGGTTGCTGTCCGATGCGGCCGGCTTCGTCACTGGACAGGAGTTCGTCATCGACGGCGGCATGAGTCGCAAGATGATCTATCAGGACTGACAGCGTATAGAAGCGAGCTCTGTGGGAGCGGACTTGTCCGCGAGCTTTTACGCGCAGTTCGCGGACAAGTCCGCTCCCACGCAAGCAACTGCAGCTGGCGAACAAGGGCTCCGGTGGGAACTCTTCGTTGCGTCACATGTTGGGCTAATTGGCCTGCCACTGCCTTCCGGTACCACTCAGCCATCGGTGGTGCCATGAGCCGCAAGATCAGCTATCAGGACTGACAGCGCGCAGAAGCGAGCGCTGTGGGAGCGGACTTGTCCGCGAAGTTTTACGCGCAGGTTCGCGGACAAGCCCGTTCCCACCCAAGCACCTGCAGATAATAAAAAAGGCTCCCGAGGGAGCCTTTTTCACGCCGGACGCGAATTACATGTTGGGGTAATTCGGGCCGCCAGTGCCTTCCGGTGCAACCCAGGTGATGTTCTGGGCCGGGTCCTTGATGTCGCAGGTCTTGCAGTGCACGCAGTTCTGCGCGTTGATCTGGAACTTCTTCGCGCCGTCTTCCTGCGTTACCACTTCGTACACGCCGGCCGGGCAGTAGCGCTGCGCCGGTTCGTCGTACAGTGGCAGGTTCTTCTCGATCGGGATGCTCGGGTCGGCCAGCTTAAGGTGGCAGGGCTGTTCTTCTTCATGGTTGGTGTTGGAGAGGAACACTGAGGAGAGCTTGTCGAAGCTCAGTTTGCCGTCCGGTTTCGGGTAGGCGATCTTCGCGCACTCGGCTGCAGGCTTCAGGCAGGCGTAGTCCGGCTTGTTGTCGTGCAGGGTGAAGGGCGCCTTGCCGCCGAAGATGTTCTGGTCCAGCCAGTTGATGCCGCCGCCAACGATGGCGCCGTATTTGTGGATGGCCGCGCCGAAGTTGCGGCTGCGGAACAGTTCGTCGTACAGCCAGCTGGCCTTGAAGCCATCGACATAGTTGGTCAGCTCGTCGCCGCCGTCACGGCCTGCAGCCAGGGCTTCGGCGATGGCGTCGGCCGCCAGCATGCCGGATTTCATCGCGGTGTGGCTGCCCTTGATCTTGGCGAAGTTCAGGGTGCCGAGGTCGCAGCCGATCAGCGCGCCACCCGGGAAGACCATCTTCGGCAGCGAGTTGATGCCGCCCTTGCAGATGGCGCGGGCGCCATAGGAAACGCGCTTGCCGCCTTCCAGGTACTGCGCGACTACCGGGTGGTGCTTGTAGCGCTGGAACTCGTCGAACGGCGAGAGGTGCGGGTTGGCGTAGGACAGGTCGATGATCAGACCCACCACCACCTGGTTGTTTTCCAGGTGATAGAGGAAGGAGCCACCGGTGTTCTCGGTACCCATGATGTCCATCGGCCAACCGGCGGTGTGTACCACAAGGCCCTGCTCATGTTTGGACGGGTCGATGTCCCAGATTTCCTTGATGCCGATGCCGTAATGCTGGGCATCGGCTTCGCTGTCGAGGTTGTACTTCTTGATCAGCTGCTTGCCGATGTGGCCGCGGCAGCCTTCGGCGAACAGGGTGTACTTGGCGCGCAGTTCCATGCCGGGGGTGTAGTAGCCCTCCTTGGGATTGCCTTCGCGGTCGACGCCCAGGTCACCGGTGACGATGCCGCGCACCACGCCATTCTCGTCGATCAGCGCTTCCTGAGCAGCGAAGCCCGGGTAGATCTCCACGCCCAGGTTTTCGGCCTGCTGGGCCAGCCAGCGGCACAGGTTGCCCAGGGAAATGATGTAATTGCCTTCGTTGTGCATGGTTTTCGGCACAAAGAAGTCAGGAATTCGGGTAGCCTTGTCGGCGTCGCGCAGCAGATAGATGTCATCGCGCTTCACCGGGGTATTCAGCGGGGCGCCAAGTTCTTTCCAGTCGGGGAAGAGTTCGTTCAGGGCGCGCGGCTCGAATACCGCACCGGAGAGGATGTGAGCGCCAACTTCGGAGCCTTTTTCGACCACGCAGACGCTGATCTCCTGGCCCGCTTCAGCGGCTTTCTGCTTCAGTCGGCAGGCGGCGGACAGTCCGGATGGGCCGGCGCCGACGATGACGACGTCGAACTCCATAAATTCGCGTTCCACAGGCTATCTCCTACTCAAGGCTCTTCGATGTTTATAGGGGAGGGCGCGACTCGCTCCCTAGGCACGGCGTGGGCATTATATCTACACCCTCTCGACGGGCCAATACAAACGTTTGTTTGAATTTTCTGTAGGCCTGCTAGAATCGTACTACATCGCGGATGACCGGCCAGTTCGCTGTATTGACCAGGCCAGGCCGCGGGGTCAAGATACGGGCGGTTTTGCGCTCGCCGTCTGAGCTGAAAGGTTGGTTGCGGCCGATTTTGCATCACTGGCCAGGCTCGCCTGGGCGACATTCTTATTCACCGGAGAGTAACGAGGAATCCATGAAGGTTCTTGTAGCTGTCAAACGAGTGGTTGACTACAACGTCAAGGTTCGCGTCAAGGCGGACAACAGCGGCGTCGACCTCGCCAACGTCAAGATGTCCATGAACCCCTTCTGCGAAATCGCCGTGGAAGAAGCCGTACGCCTGAAGGAGAAGGGCGTGGCGAGCGAAATCGTCGTCGTCACCATCGGTCCGGCTACCGCTCAGGAGCAACTGCGCACCGCGCTGGCCCTCGGCGCCGACCGTGCCATCCTGGTCGAGTCCAATGACGAGCTGAACTCCCTGGCCGTGGCCAAGCTGCTCAAGGCTGTGGTCGACAAGGAGCAGCCGCAGCTGGTGATCATGGGCAAGCAGGCCATCGACAGCGACAACAACCAGACCGGCCAGATGCTGGGCGCGCTGACTGGCTTCGGCCAGGGCACCTTCGCCTCCAAGGTCGAAGTGGCTGGCGACAAGGTCAATGTCACCCGTGAGATCGATGGCGGTCTGCAGACCGTTGCGCTGAACCTGCCGGCGATCGTCACCACCGACCTGCGCCTGAACGAGCCGCGCTACGCGTCGCTGCCGAACATCATGAAGGCCAAGAAGAAGCCGCTGGAGACTCTGACTCCGGACGCACTGGGCGTTTCCACTGCCTCCACCGTCAAGACCCTGAAAGTCGAAGCACCGGCTGCCCGCAGTGCCGGCATCAAGGTCAAGTCCGTGGCTGAACTGGTCGAGAAACTGAAGAACGAGGCGAAGGTAATCTAAATGACTATCCTGGTTATCGCTGAACACACCAATGCCGCTCTGGCTGCCGCTACCCTGAACACCGTTGCTGCCGCGCAGAAGATTGGTGGCGACATTCACGTTCTGGTGGCCGGCGCCAACGCTGGCGCTGCTGCCGAAGCTGCCGCCAAGATCGCTGGCGTGGCCAAGGTCCTGGTTGCCGACAACGCCGCCTATGCCAACCAGTTGCCGGAGAACGTCGCGCCGCTGGTAGCCGAGCTGGGCAAGGGTTACAGCCACATCCTGGCTGCCGCCACCAGCAACGGCAAGAACATCCTGCCGCGCGTCGCCGCTGCCCTGGACGTCGACCAGATCTCCGAAATCATCGCCGTCGAGAGCGCCGACACCTTCAAGCGTCCGATCTACGCTGGTAACGCCATCGCTACCGTGCAGTCCTCGGCTGCCATCAAGGTGATCACCGTACGTAGCACCGGTTTCGATGCCGCTGCTGCCGAGGGTGGTTCCGCTACTGTTGAAGCCGTTTCCGGCCCGGCCGATGCCGGCAAGTCCGCCTTCGTCGGCGAAGAGCTGGCCAAGTCCGACCGTCCAGAACTGACCGCTGCCAAGATCGTTGTTTCCGGCGGCCGTGGCATGGGCAATGGCGACAACTTCAAGCACCTGTACTCCCTGGCCGACAAGCTCGGCGCTGCCGTCGGCGCTTCCCGCGCTGCGGTCGATGCCGGCTTCGTACCGAACGACATGCAGGTCGGCCAGACCGGCAAGATCGTCGCGCCGCAGCTGTACATCGCCGTTGGCATCTCCGGTGCGATCCAGCACCTGGCCGGTATGAAGGACTCCAAGGTGATCGTTGCGATCAACAAGGACGAAGAGGCGCCGATCTTCCAGGTTGCCGACTATGGTCTGGTTGCCGATCTGTTCGAAGCCGTACCGGAGTTGGAGAAGTCGGTCTAAGCCGCTTTTCCTGCTACGAAAAACCCGCTCTGGTGAGCGGGTTTTTTATTGCCAGCATATTGTCACTTCAGACTTTGTAGAAAACGCCGGTAGAGCAGGGCACTTTCTTCGGGGCGTTCAAGCATCGGTGCGTGACCGAGGTTATCCATGATCACCACGCTGGATTTGCGCAGCAGCGGCTGCATGACTTCGATGCTGGACACGTCCAGCACACGATCCTGCTTGCCCCAGAGCAGCAAGGTGGGCGCCTGGATTTTTTTCAGCTCAGGCTCCAGCGGGACATTGCGTTCGACGAGTTGCTTGAAGACCATCTCGTAGTGCGGGGCCTTGGCCATGGAACGCTCGCCCAGATAACGCTTGAGCGATTGCGGTAGATAGGGCGGCGCGACGAAAACGAACTGCAGCAATTTCTCGAAGTCCTGCGGCTGCGCGACCACCAGTGGGTTGGCTTCGCCATGTGTCAGCAGGCGATACAGCTCGCTCTTGTGCGGGCTGTCGATCCCGGCGTTGGCGAACAGCGCCAGCGAGCGCACGCGATCCGGGTAGCGCGCCGCGAAGAGTGCGGCGATATGTCCGCCCATCGAGTTGCCCAGCACGTGTGCCTGCTGGATGCCCATGGCATCGAGGATGTCCGCCAGACGTTCGGCCTGGGTGCCGACATCATAGCTGCCAGGTGGCAGGTCGCTGTCGCCGAAGCCGGGCAGGTCAAGGGCGATGACGCGATAGTCCTGGGTCAGGTGGCGGGAGAAACGCAGCCAGTTATCCTTGTCCGCGGCGAAGCCGTGGAGCAGCACCAGGGTTTCGCCGCTCGCCGGTCCTCCCTGGTAGTAATGGATGTTAAGATTGTGCACAGCTAGCTGCTCGTGACTGAGCCCGGCGCGGTACTGTTCGATCAGGCGCAGGCCGGCCAATTGGGTCGCTGGAAAGAAGTACAGCATGGCTGCGCTTCCCGACAGTAGAAGCAGCAGTGCGAGCAGCAGTTTTTTCATGGCGCGTCCTTATCGCGAATTATTATGGCGGCGCCACTAAGCTAGCATGAACGCAGAAGATTACGGGGCGGCTGAGACCCTCCTGCCGATCAACGCACAATCGAGAGTCGCCAATGCCTGAGCGTGGTCTGTTTAAGTCGCTGCTGCTGTGGTGCGCACTGGCCGTGATGCCCGGCGCCGCCCTGGCCGCAGGTAAATGCGAACGCCTGGTGGCGACCGGCAACCCCGAATACCCGCCTTATCTCTGGCGCGATCCGCAGAATCCGCAACAGTTGATCGGCGCCAATGCCGATATGCTCAAGCATCTGGGCAAAGAGCTGGGTGTGGTGATCGACGTGATCCATACCGGGCCCTGGTCGCGCGCGCAGGACGAAGTGCGTACCGGCCGTGTCGATCTGCTTGCGGGCGCGTTCCTGACGCTGCCGCGCCTCGAGCACATGGACTACGTACACCCTGCATTCTTCTTCACTCCGAGCGTGGTCTGGGTGCGCAAGGGCGAGGCCTTCCCCTATGGCAGCTGGATCGACCTGCAGGGGCACACTGGCGACACCCTGGTGGGCAATAGCTTCGGTCAGCAGTTCGATAACTTTGCCAAGCAGAACCTGACGCTCGAGGGCGTATCCAGTCTGACCCAGGCGTTCCAGAAGTTGCTGCTCGGCCGCACCGATTACGTGCTCTACGAGCGCTACCCTGGCTTGGCGCTCGCCGAGACGCTGGGCATGGAAGATGATCTCGAGGTGCTGGACCCGCCGATCTCCAGCGAGGGTCTTTACCTTACCCTTTCGCATAATTCGGCATGCAACGAGCCCTGGCTGCGTGGTCAGCTGGCGCGGAAGATGACAGAAATGGTCGCCGCCGGGCTGCCTGAGCAGTACCTGAAAAGCAATCTGGAACTGTGGAAGGCGCAGCAGATGCAGCCCGATCCGGTCGGCGACGTGACTCAGTAGGAAATTTTTTTAGTGATCAATCGAACTCTTCCCGTGCTGCTGGCGCTGGGCCTGGCGGCTTGCGCAAGCGATCCTGCGCCCACCGAGCAGTTGCGTCTGACCGAGCAGGCCCTGGCACAGACCAAATCCCTGGGCGTAGCCAGCGAGCAGTCCGCGTCCTTGCGCCAGGCCGAAGACAAGTTCGCCCAGGCCCAGGCAGCCATACAGGACGGTGAAAACAAGCAGGCACGCCAACTGGCCGAGCAGGCCGAGCTCGATGCGCGCCTGGCCGAGGCCGAGCATCTCAACGGCAAGGGCCGCGAGCAGCTGACCGAGCTCAACCAGCGTATCGGCCGTTTGCGCCAGCAACTGGGAGCCATGTGATGAAGGCTTTCGGTTATCTCGGCGGTCTGTTGTTGGCCGGTGCCTTGCTAAATGGTTGTGCAGCCCACCAGCCGGCAAGCGAGCAAGCGCTGGAAGAGGCGCGCCTGAGCTTCCAGTCGGTCAAGGAAGATCCCAATGTCCTGCGCGCCGCGCCCAAGGACGTGATCCGCGCAGGTGAGTCACTGGCGCGCGCCGAGCGGCTGTCCAGCTACTGGGGCAGTGGCGATGATGTACGTCATTACGCCTATCTCAGCCAGCGCTATGCCGATATCGCCAGGCAACACAGCGAAATCAGCCTCAATCATGAGCGCGCTGCCAAGCTCGAGCTGGAGCGTCAGCGCCTGCAGCTGACGTTGCGCGAAGCCAAGCTGCTCAGCGTGCAACAGCACAACGGCTGGCTGGAAGAGCAGATGGTCAGCCTCGCCACCAGCGAGACCGAGCGCGGCCTGGTGATGACCCTGGGCGACATGCTGTTCGATGCCGGCCGTGCCGACCTGCAGCCGGCAGCCAACCGCACGGTGCTCAAGCTCGTGCAGTTCCTGCAGCTCAACCCGCAGCGGCGTGTGCGTATCGAGGGCTATACCGACAATACCGGTGACGCCGCAGAGAACCTCGAGCTTTCACGAGCGCGAGCGCAGGCTGTGGCCGATCTGCTGGTCGATCTGGGCGTGGATGCCAAGCGTATTCAGGTGGTCGGTTACGGCGTGGACTTTCCCGTCGCAGAAAACGCCTCGGCACGCGGCCGGGCGCAGAATCGGCGGGTGGAGATCGTCTTCTCCGACGAGCGAGGTCAGCTTGGCGCAGAGCGTTGAGTCGCTGACATAGAGCCTGAGAACCCCGGCGCGTCCGGGGTTTTTTATGCATAGGAGATAGCGGCGACGCGGCGCGTTTCCCGCAGACTTGGCCGTATCAGAAAAACAGATTGCATCTGTGCCGGTACAATTGTGTAGCAATAGGTTACTGTTATGCTCCATTGACCCGGAGAATCTCGCCATGACCAATCTGCTGCTCTATCAACGCATCGCCCAGCAGTTGGCCGAGGATATTCGCCGTGGCGTCTACCAGCCGGGCGAGCGTGTGCCCTCGGTGCGCAAGATGAGCGCGCAGCTCAATGTCAGCCACGCCACGGTTTTGCAGGCGTACGCCAATCTTGAGGACCAGGGGCTGATCCGGGCGCGGCCGCAGTCGGGCTTCTATGTGCACCAGACGCCAGCGCTGACCGCGCCGACGCCCGATATCGCCAAGGTCGAGCGGCCGGGCCTAGTCACCCGCGCCAGCATCATCAACCAGGTGCTCACCGAGTCGCGTCGCGAGGGCGTGTTCCCTTTGGGTGCAGCTGTGCCGCATGTCGATTACCTGCCGGTGCGCGCGCTGCACCAGCAACTGGCCAAGGTCACTCGTTTTCACAGCCCGCGTGCCTTCAGCTACATGTTCAGCCCCGGCTTCGAGCCGTTGCGCCGCCAGGTGGCAATCCGCATGCGCGATGCCGGCGTGGTAGTCGATCCCTCGGAAGTGGTGATCACCCATGGCTGCGTCGATGCGTTGCAGATGAGCCTGCGCGTGCTGACCAAGCCGGGCGACCTGATCGCAGTGGAGTCGCCGACCTATTACGGTCTGCTGCAACTGGCCGACTTGCTGGGGCTCAAGGTCATCGAGATCCCGTGTGACCCCACCACCGGCATCAGCCTGGAAGCGCTGCAACTGGCGGCCAACCAGTGGCCGATCAAGGCGCTGGTGCTGACTGCACGGCTGTCCAATCCACTGGGCGGTACGATTCCCGAGGAGCGTCAGCGTCAGTTGCTGCGCCTGGCCGGCGATTATGATTTCCAGATCGTCGAAGACGATATCTACGGCGAGCTGATGTTCGAACAGGGGCCGACCAAGGCGCTTAAATCGCATGACCGTGACAGCCGGGTGATCTATTGCTCAAGCTTCTCCAAGACGCTTTCGCCGGGCGTGCGCATCGGCTGGATCGTGGCCGGCAAGTACCAGGACGAGATTCAGCGCCTGCAGACCTTCTCCACCCATTCGGCGTGCAGCGTCACCCAGATGGCGGTGGCGGCCTATCTGGAGAATGGCGGGTACGACCGCCATCTGCGGCATATCCGCCAGGAGTACCGCAAGAACCTCAGCGCTTTCCAGCTGGCGGTGCAGCAGTACTTCCCGGCCGGCACGCAGATGACCCGCCCCAAGGGCGGCTTCATCCTCTGGGTCAGCCTGCCGGCACGGGTCAACACCAAGGACCTGCACGTGCGTGCGTTGCAGCAGGGCATTTCAATCGCACCGGGGCTGATCTTCAGCAACACCGAGCAGTTCAACCACTGCGTACGCCTTAACTGCGGCATCCCGTGGAATCGCGAGGCGGAAAGGGCGCTGATGACGCTGGGCATGCTGGCCACACAGCTGTGCCAGGAGGCAGGTGGCTCCTGGGAGGATTGAAATAATCCTTCTAGCTTAACCCGATTCGTCGCAGTGCTGCGTCTACCTGAGCGAAGGTCTCGTGCCATTGCTCAGGAGATGCACCATGTCCGCTTATTGCGCGTTGCTCGTTCGTCCGTTCGCCGTCGGTTTCTCGGCTGGAACCTTGTTGCTGCTCGCCGCTTGCAGCGCTTCTGGCCCGGAGCCGGAAGCCCAGGCCAGTTCGCAGCCGGCGCCGACGCTCGTACGTGAGCGACTGCCTGCACCTGCAGCGGCCGCGATGCCTGCCGAAGCCAGCCACAAGCGCATGGCGACCCTGGCCTATACGCCGGCCCCCATCGCCGATGGCCTGCCGCCAGGCTACCGTGACGAGTCGCGCGAGCAGTATCAGGCCTATGCCGACAACCCGGTGTTCGCTGTCGCTGAAACGCCGGTATCCACCTTCAGCATCGACGTCGATACCGGCAGCTACGCCAACGTGCGGCGCTTTCTCAATGGCGGGCAACTGCCGCCAAAGGACGCCGTGCGCCTGGAAGAGCTGGTCAACTACTTCCCCTATGCCTATCCGCTGCCGCAGGGCGACGTACCGTTCGGCGTCAGCACCGAGCTGGCGGTGACGCCGTGGAACCCGCAGACGCGCCTGCTGCGCATCGCCATCAAGGCCTCGGATCGCAGCGTGGACGAGCTGCCACCGGCCAACCTGGTGTTCCTGGTCGACGTATCCGGCTCGATGCATCGCCGCGAAGGCCTGCCGATGGTACAGGGCACGCTGAAGTTGCTGGTCGATCAGTTGCGCCCGCAGGATCGTGTCTCGCTGGTCACCTATGCCGGTGACAGCCAGGTGGTGCTGGACTCCACGCCCGGCAGCGACAAGGCGAAGATCCGTGCGGCCATCGATCAACTCAGCGCGGGTGGTTCGACGGCGGGCGAGTCGGGCATCCAGCTGGCCTATCAGCAGGCCGGCAAGCACCTGATCGACGGCGGCATCAACCGCATCCTGCTGGCCACCGACGGCGACTTCAACGTCGGCATCAGTGACTTCGACAGCCTCAAGCAACTGGCCGCCGACAAGCGCAAGAGCGGCGTCTCGCTGACCACCCTGGGTTTCGGCGTGGACAACTACAACGAGCGCCTGATGGAGCAGTTGGCCGATGCCGGCAATGGCAACTACGCCTATATCGACAACCTGCGCGAGGCGCGCAAGGTACTGGTCGATCAGCTTGGCTCGACCCTGGCCACGGTGGCCAGCGACGTGAAGTTGCAGCTGGAATTCAACCCGAGCGAAGTCAGCGAGTACCGCTTGCTGGGTTACGAGAACCGCGGGCTCAAGCGCGAGGATTTCAGCAACGACAAGGTCGATGCCGGTGATATCGGTGCCGGGCACACCGTCACTGCGCTGTACGAGATCGTCCCGGCTGGTGGCAAGGGCTGGCTCGAGCCGCTGCGCTATCAGGTCATCGCTCAGCCTGCGCTTGAGACACGCGAGCTGGCCTGGCTGCGGATTCGCTACAAGACGCCGGGGGAGGTGAGCAGTCGACTGCTGGAACGCCCCATCGCGCGTGCCGAGGCCAAGTCGATGAACGCCGCCAGCGAGGACCTGCGTTTCGCCGCTGCGGTCGCGGCCTTCGCCCAGCAACTCAAGGACGGTCGCTATATGGGCGAATTCGACCTGGCGCAGAGCATCGAACTGGCGCGCTCGGCCAAGGGTGAGGATCGCTTCGGCCTGCGCGGCGAATTCATCCAGCTGGCCGAAATTGCCCAGAGCCTGCAAACTTCCGGCTCCACACCAGTAAGAGTTCAGCAGTGAACGCACCTCTCACGGATGACGACGCCGCTCTGTTGCGGCGTTACCGCCGCGGCGATGCCACGGCCTTCAACGCGCTTTACCAGCGCCATCGGCTGGGCCTGTTTCGCTTTCTGCTCGGCCTGTGTGGCGATCATGCCCTGGCCGAGGAAGTGTTCCAGGAAACCTGGATGAGCCTGATCCGCAGCCAGAGCGAGCAACGCGAGACGGTGCTGTTCAAGACCTGGCTGTACCAGATCGCCCGCAACCGCCTGATCGACCACTGGCGCAAGACGGGCCGTCATCAGGCTGGGCATGACGAATACGATGAAGGCCAGCACGCCCAGGCCGACCCGCAACCGGGCCCGGAGCAGTTGTGGGGCCTTAGTCGCGACAGCGAGCGGCTGCAGGCGGCGCTCGCTGACCTGCCGGAAGATCAGCGCGAGGTGTTCCTGCTGCGCGCCCATGGCGATCTGGAATTGAACGAGATCGCCGAGTTGACCCGCACGCCGGCCGAGACGGTCAAGAGCCGTCTGCGCTATGCCCTGCAGAAACTGCGCCGGCTGCTGGCCACCGAGGAGTTGTCCGCATGACCCATGAACGAGAACCGCTGGATCACGAACAGGCGCTGTTGGCGCATTTCCGTGCCCATGGCAGCGGCGAACCCTCGGCCGAGCTGGACGCGCGTATCCTGGCGGCGGCCAGTGCGACTGCCCGTGAAACGCAGCAGGCCCAGATCGACAGCGGCAACGCGGGATGGATGCAGCGCCTGCACCAATGGCTGTTCGGCAGTGGCCGCCAGCGCTGGTCGGTGGCCGTGGCCGGGTTGGCTTGCGTGGGGATCGGCGTCAGCCTGACCTGGCGCACGCTGGAGCGGGCGCCGGATACCTTCGATGCAGTCCCGCCCAGCGTGCTGATGAGCCCGGCTGCACCTGCTCCGATGGCGGCCAAACGTGCGGCAGAGCAGGAGGCGGCTGCTCCCATGGCGGCGCAGCAGGAGCGTATGCGTAGCCAGGCCATGGCACGACAGATGCCGTCTGCCGATATGGCCGAGGCACCGGTGGCCAGCGCCGCTGCAATCGCTCCGATGGCTGAGCTGGTGATTCAGAGCGAACCGCGCGAGGCGTTGCTGAGTTTGCTGGAGTTGCGCAGGGCTGGGGAGCAGGAGCAAGCGCAGCGGCTGCTGGAGCAACTGCAGGCCGACTACCCGCTACTGGATATCGAAGCCGAGCTCGATCATCTGGCTAACGAGCCGTTAGCTGAATGAACTGCCGGGTAAGTCGTGTAAGTCGACTTGTCAGGCGCGCCCAGGCGGAGGAGCATGGGCGCGTTATTGATCGAGTTACCCTAGTCCCATGATGCGTAAGTTCCTGCTGTTACTACTGTGCCTGGGTTGGCTGAGCGCCTGCGAGCGCGAGCCGGAGCCTGTCGCGCAGCAATCCGAGCCTGAACCGGCAGCGGTGGCAACGCCTGAGCCCGTTGCCGAGGTCGTCAAGCCCAAGCCTGTCGAACCGGCGCCGCCTGCCAAGGCAGTCGAAAGCAAGCCCGCGGCGCCCGCCAAAGCACCCGTCGCCGCCAAACCCGAGCCTGGCGTGGCAGCAAAAGCCAAGCCGGCCGAGCCTGAACCGAAGCTGGCGCTGGATCTCAGCGTGCCGCAGGAGCTGTTCGAGCAGGTGCTGGAAAGTGAAACCCGCGAGGAACTCTCGCCGGTGCTGCCACCGTTATTTGGCGAGAAACCCGAAGCTCAGAGCCCGTTCCAGATCAGCGGTCGGCTGATTAGCAACGAGCGGGTGGACGACTACTGGGATTCCATCGAGGGCGCCGAGGTGCAGTTCGAGTTCAAGCAGTAGCCGTCTGGAGGGCAGGGATCGCCCGGATAGTCCAGCGCGGTAGCAACCCGTCATCGGTGAACTGGCGGGTTGTACCCGCCCTACGGCAGAGTCCTGACTCTAGTCAGCCCGGTCCGAGCACGGATTTACCCGGATTGCATCCGGGCTACGGTGCCAACGCCGAGGTTTCAATCGACGAACAGGTCGGGCACCAGGCTGCCGCCAGCGGGATCGAAACGGTACTGCTCGAAGTCGCTGACGCCCCGTTCGCGCAGGATGTCTTCGTCGATCAGCAGGCGCCCGGTGAGGCTGCGGCCCTGGCTGGTCAGAATCGCATGGGCCGCGTCGGCCATGATCGCTGGCGTGCGTGCGCGTTTGAAGGCGTCGCGGCTGCCCAGCTCGAACTCGATGGCGGCAGTGGCGATCATGGTCTTCGGCCACAGCGAATTGACGCTGATGCCGTACTTCTTGAACTCCTCGCTCATGCCCAGGGTGAGCATGCTCATGCCGTACTTGGTGACGGTGTAGGGGCCGTGCTGGGCGAACCACTTGGCGTCAAGGTTGAGCGGCGGGGAGAGGTTGAGGACGTGGCCGCTGGCGCTCTGTTTCAGATAAGGCAGGGCTGCCTGGCTGCAAACCATCACCGCGCGGGTGTTGATCTGGTACATCAGATCGAAGCGCTTGGGTTCGAGTTTCTCCACGCCCACCAGCTTGATCGCCCCGGCGTTGTTGACCAGGGCGTCGATACCGCCGAAGTGCTCGGCGGCCTGGGCCATGGCGGCCGCCACGGCCTGTTCGTCACGAACGTCCAGCTGCAGGGCCAGGGCCTTGCCGCCAGCGGCTTCGACCTCGGCGGCGACGCTGAAGATGGTGCCTTCCAGTTTCGGGTGTAGCTCGGCGCTCTTGGCCGCGATGACGATGTTGGCGCCATCCGCGGCGGCCTTGAGGGCGATCTCACGGCCGATGCCACGGCTGGCGCCGGTGATGAACAGGGTCTTGCCGGAAAGTGACATGGGCGTGCTCCTTCTTGTTGTTATGGGGCCGTGGGAGGGGCTTTAGCCGCGATGAACAACGCTCGCGGCTAAAGCCCCTCCCACAGCGATATATCAGGCCTCTACAGCTTCGATTTCCACCAGCAACTGGCGATTCTTCACCTGGTCGCCCTGACTCACGCCAACGCGGCGGACGATACCGTCTACGCCAGCCTTGAGCGGGTGCTCCATCTTCATCGCTTCCAGGACCACCAGCAGTTGCCCCTTGCTCACGCTGGCGCCTTCGGCGACCAGCACGTCGACGATGGCGCCATCCATCGGTGCCTTCACCGCGCCGCTGCTGGCGGCGTTCTGGCCGCCGGCCGGCTCGTGGGTGACATCAACCAGTTCCAGGTTGCCGTGCTCACCATACAGCCACAGATGCTCACCTTCGATGTGGTAGGCCTGGCGGCGGCGTACGCCGTCCAGTTCCAGGGTCAGCCAGCGGCCGTCGCTGGCCAGCAGGCGCACAGGCAGTTGTTCCTCGCCCCGACGCACACGCAGTTGCGCCTGTTGGCCGCTGGCGAGTACGTCCAGCTCCACGGCGTGCTTGTGTTCGCCCTGCTTGAGGACGAAACGCCAGGGCGCACTGCCGGCGCTGCGCCAGCCGGACAGGCCGGGCTGATGCGCACGGGCGTCGGCCGAGACCTGGTAGAGCAGGGCGGCGGCCATGGCCAACTCGGCCAGGCTGGCCGGGTGCGGGTGCAGGCTGGGGTCATCAGCGAAGTGTTCGGCGATAAACGCAGTGGTGGCGTTGCCGGCGGCGAACTCGGGATGCTTGAGCAGGTTGGCGAGAAAGCGCTGATTGCCGTTTACGCCCAGCAGCACGCACTGCTCGACGGCGCGCACCAGCTTGCGCCGGGCTTCGTCACGGGTTGCGCCGTAAGCGATGACCTTGGCCAGCATCGGGTCGTAGAAGGGGGTGACGGCCTGGCCTTCGACCAGGCCGTGGTCGATGCGTACGCCGGCCAGCAGTTCGGGCTCCCAGCGCAGCACCTGGCCGGTTTGCGGCAGGAAGCCGGCGGCCGAGTCCTCGGCGTACAGGCGCACTTCCATGGCGTGACCGGTGAGGCGAATGTCCTCCTGCTGCAGCGGTAGAGACTGGCCTTCGGCTACGCGAATCTGCCAGGCCACCAGATCCTGTCCGGTGATCAGCTCGGTGACCGGGTGCTCCACCTGCAGGCGGGTGTTCATTTCCAGGAAGAAGAACTCGCCGGAGGTATCGAGGAGAAATTCCACGGTGCCGGCGCCGACGTAGTTCACCGAGGCTGCAGCCTTGACCGCAGCTTCACCCATGGCCTTGCGCAGCTCCGGCGTCATGACCGGGCAGGGCGCCTCCTCGACTACCTTCTGGTGGCGGCGCTGCACCGAGCAGTCGCGCTCGCCAAGGTAGACGATATTGCCGTGCTGGTCGCCGAAGACCTGAATCTCCACATGGCGTGGGCGGATCACCGCGCGTTCTAGGATCAGTTCGCCGGAACCGAAGGCGTTCTGCGCCTCCGAGCGGGCGGTACGGATCTGTCCCAGCAGTTCGGCGGATTCCTGTACCAGGCGCATGCCGCGGCCGCCGCCACCGGCGCTGGCCTTGATCATCAGCGGGTAGCCGATGCGTTCGGCTTCGCTGGCCAGGGTCTCGTCATCCTGGGCGGCGCCCTCAAAGCCGGGGATGCAGGGCACACCGGCTTCGAGCATTGCGATCTTGGACAGGCGCTTGCTGCCCATCAGGTGGATGGCTTCCACGGTCGGGCCAATAAAGACGATGCCGGCTGCTTCACAGGCGCGGGCGAAATCGGCGTTCTCGGAGAGGAAACCATAGCCGGGGTGGATGGCGTCGGCGCCGGTCTTGCGCGCCGTCTCGATGATAGCGTCGATGCGCAGGTAGGACTGGTTGACCTGGGCCGGGCCGATGCAAACGGCTTCGTCGGCGATCTGCACGTGGCGGGCGTCGGCATCGGCCTCGGAGTACACCGCCACGGTGCGGTAGCCGAGTTCGATGGCGGTGCGCATCACCCGGCAGGCGATCTCGCCGCGGTTGGCGATCAGGATCTTGTTGAATGCGGGCATCTTTGTGCTCCTGTGGGACGCTCCCCGGATTGCATCCGGGCTACGGTGTTCTGGCGTAGGGTGGATCGCGCTTTATCGATCCACCGTTTGGCTCGTCTGGATCGGTGGATGTGAAAAGCGACATCCACCCTACGGTCTTTGTCGGTAGTGCCCGTCCGTCCAATCCATCATTGGGCCCACTTCGGCTTGCGCTTCTGCACGAAGGCCATGGTGCCTTCGACGCCCTCGGCGCCAGTCACGGCGGCGGCGAACTGTTCGGCGGCGCGGTCGAGCAGCGGGCCGAGGGCTTCGCGTTCGCTGGCCAACAGCAGGGCCTTGGTTTGGGCGTTGGCCTGCGGCGCGCACTGGCGAATCTGCTCCAGGGTCTCGTCCAGGCGCTGCTGCAGAGCAGCATCATCGTTCTCGCAGTAGTGCACCAGGCCCAGGCGCAGGGCCTCGGCACCGTCGAAGCGGGCGGCGGTCAGGGCCAGGCGGCGGGCCTGGGTCAGGCCGATGCGGTGCACGACGAAGGGGGCAATCTGCGCCGGCAGAATGCCCAGCGTGGTTTCCGGCAGGCCAAACTTGGCGCCGCTGGCGGCGATGGCCACGTCGGACACGCAGGCTAGGCCGAAGCCGCCACCGAGCACGGCGCCTTCCAGCACAGCGACCAGTACCTGCGGCGCGACCTGGGCCTCTTCCAGCAGTGCACCGAAGGCGCGGTTCAGCTCGCGGTAGGCGTCACCGCCGCGGGCTCTGGCGCCGGCCATATCTTTGATATCGCCACCGGCGCAGAAATGCCCGCCGGCGCCGCGCAGGACCACGGCGCGCACGTTCTGATCATGCCGCACGGCCTCCAGGGTGGCGCGCAGTTCGCTGACCATGGCCAGGCTCATGGCGTTGCGGCTGTCCGGGCGGTTGAGGGTGACGTTCAGCACGCCACCGTCGAGGTTCAGCAGCAGGGTTTCGCAGTGGGGCAGGTCGTTCATCGCATAGCCTCGGTGTAGGGCGGGTGAAACCCGCCGCAACGGTCTGGGTGGTACGGGTCAGCCCTTCTTTTTCCCCGGCAGGATGCCCATCAGCTTGCAGATGATGCCGAGCATGATTTCGTCGGCGCCGCCGCCGATGCTTACCAGGCGCACGTCGCGGTAAGCGCGCGACACCGGGTTGTCCCACATGAAGCCCATGCCGCCCCAGTACTGCAGGCAGGCGTCGGACACCTCGCGGCCCAGGCGGCCGGCCTTGAGCTTGGCCATCGACGCCAGCTTGGTCACGTCACGGCCCTTCACGTATTGCTCGGTGGCCTGGTACACCAGCGCGCGCAGGGCTTCGATCTCGGTCTGCAGTTCGGCCATGCGGAAGTGGATGACCTGGTTGTCGATCAGCGGTTGGCCGAAGGTGTGGCGCTGCTTGCAGTAGTCGATGGTGGTGTCGACGCAGTGCTCCAGGCCCTTGATCATGTTGGCCGCGCCAAACAGGCGCTCTTCCTGGAACTGCAGCATCTGCATCATGAAGCCGGCGCCTTCGTGGCCGATGCGATAGCGCTGCGGCACGCGCACGTTGTCGAAGAACACCTGGGCGGTCTCGGAGCTGCGCATGCCGAGTTTGTCCAGGTGCGGGCTGACGGTGATGCCGGGCGTCTTCATTGGCACCACGATCAGCGATTTGTTGACGTGCGGCTTGTCGTCACTGGTGTTAGCCAGCAGGCAGATGAAGTCGGCCGACGGCGAGTTGGTGATCCACATCTTGCTGCCATTGATTACGTAGTCGTCGCCGTCCTTGCGTGCGGTGGTCTTCAGACCGGCCACGTCGGAGCCTGCACCGACCTCGGAAACGCCGATGCAGCCGACCATCTCGCCGCTGATGGCCGGGCGCAGGAACTCGTCACGCAGTTCGTCGGAGCCGAAGCGCGCCAGGGCCGGGGTGCACATATCGGTCTGCACGCCGATGGACATGGGGATGCCGCCGCAATGGATGGTGCCGAACTCTTCGGCGGCGACGATGGAGTAGCTGTAGTCCAGGCCCATGCCGCCGAATTTCTCCGGCTTGGAGATGCCCAGCAGGCCCAGTTCGCCGGCCTTGCGGAAAATGTCATGGATGGGGAAGCGGCCTTCCTTTTCCCACTCGTCGACGTGCGGATTGATTTCCTTGTCGACGAAGTTGCGCACGGTGCGGCGGAGTTCTTCGTGTTCCTGGGTGAAGATCATTGTTGTTGTGCTCCGATGATAAGGGTCAGAAACGGGCGACGCCGAAACGGTTGGATTTCAGAGGCCGCAGGTTGGCTTCGGCGCAGATGTCCAGCAAAAAGCCCAGCAGTTTGCGGGTATCGCGTGGGTCGATCAGACCGTCGTCCCACAGGCTGGCGGTGCCGTACAGCGCCGTGGACTGGCTGTCGAGCTTTTGCGCGGTCACCGTTTCCAGCATGTCGAGCATCTTCGGATCGGCTTCCTTGCCTTCCTTGGCGTGCTTTTCCTCGGTGACGATGCGCAGCACCTTGCCGGCCTGGGCGCCGCCCATCACGGCGGTCTTGCTGTTGGGCCAGGCGAAGATGAAGCGTGGATCGAGGCCGCGGCCGCACATGGCGTAGTTGCCAGCGCCGTAGGAGCCGCCGACGACGATGGTGAGCTTGGGCACAGTGGCGTTGGCCACGGCCTGGATCATCTTCGAGCCGTGCTTGATCACGCCGTTCTGCTCGGACTCGGTGCCGACCATAAAGCCGGTGGTGTTGTGAAAGAACAGGATCGGCGTGTTGCTCTGCTCACACAGCTGGATGAACTGCGCCGCCTTGGCCGCGCCCTGCGGGGTGATCGGGCCGTTGTTGCCGATGAAACCGCAGGCCTGGCCTTCGATCTGCAGGTGGCCGCAGACGGTCTGGCTGTCGAACTCGTTCTTGAAGTCGAGGAACTCCGAGCCATCGGCGATGCGCGCGATGATCTCGCGTACGTCGTAGGGTTTCTTGGCATCGGCCGGCACCAGGCCGAGCAGATCCTCGGCCGGGTACAGTGGCTCGCGCCAGCTTTTTGCCGGACGCGCCGGCAACTGCTGGTTCCACGGCAGCATGCCAAGGATCTCGCGCGCCAGGCGTACGCCGTCGGCGTCATTCTCCGCCAGGTACTCGGCGGTGCCGGCGACCTGGGCGTGCATCTCGGCGCCGCCGAGTTGCTCGTCGGTGGCGATCTCGCCGGTGGCGGCCTTGAGCAGGGGCGGGCCGGCAAGGAACATCTTGGCCTTGCCGCGCACCACTACCACGTAATCCGATAGGCCCGGCTGGTAGGCCCCACCAGCGGTGCTGGAGCCGTGCACCACAGTGATCTGCGGCAGGCCCATGGCGGACATGCGCGCCTGGTTGGCGAAGCCGCGGGCGCCCTCGACGAAGATGTCGGCAGCGTAGTTGAGGTTGGCGCCGCCGCTTTCGGCAAGGGTCACCACCGGCAGCTTGTTCTCGAAGGCGATCTGCTGCAGGCGCAGCGATTTCTTCAGGCCCGTGGGGGAGATGGTGCCGCCCTTGATCGCGCTGTTGTTGGCGATCACCAGGCAGCGCACGCCGGCGATGTAGCCGATGCCGGCGATGATGCCGCCGCCGGCCTGGCTGCCGTCCTTGTCGTCGTGCAGCTTGTAGCCGGCCAGCGAGGCCAGTTCGAGGAAGGGAGCGCCGGCATCGAGCAGCAGGTTGATGCGTTCACGCGGCAGCAACTGGCCGCGCTTGTCGAACTTGGCCTTGGCTTCCTGCGCCTTGTCGAGCACCTTCTGCTCCACGTCGCGGAAGGTCGCGATGGCCGCCAGCATGGCTTCGCGGTTCTGCGCGAAGGCTTCGCCATGCACGTCGATTTCCGATTGGATCACGGGCATCGCCTTACTCCTGATCTTTCAGTACGTCGGGCAGGTAGGCCCGGTGGAAACCGTTATAGGGCTCGCTGTTTTTCGCCTTGCCCAGTGTCCAGGCGCGGGTGCCCTGGCTGGCGGCACCATCGATGCGGATGGTATTGCCACTGATGAAGTTGGCGCCTGGGCTGAGCAAAAAGACGATGGCGGCGGCCACTTCGGACTCGGTGCCGATACGCTGCAACGGCACGTGATCCTTGAGGTTGCGGATCATGTTCTTCATCGACTCGGGGTAGGTGTCCATGCCGCTGGAGGCGATCCAGCCCGGCGCCACGGCGTTGACCCGCACGCCGGCGTGGCCCCACTCGTAGGCGGCGGTCTTGGTGAAGTTCTCCATACCGGCCCGCGCCGCGCCCGAATGGCCCATGCCGGGCATGCCGCCCCACATGTCGGCGAGCATGTTGACGATGCTGCCGCCGTGCTTGCTCATGCTCTGCATGAAGACTTCCTTGGCTACCAGAAAGCCGCCCACCAGATTGGTGCGCACCACGGTCTCGAAGCCTTTCTGGTTGATGCCGATCAGCGGCGCGGGGAACTGGCCGCCGGCGTTGTTCACCAGCTGGTGGATGCGCCCGTGCTCCCTGATCACTGCGCCGACCATGGCCTTCACGGCTTCTTCGTCACGGATGTCGCAGACCTGGAAGCTGGCGCTGCCGCCATCCTCGATTATCTCCGCGCAGGTTTTCTCCAGCTTTTCCTGCTTGCGCCCGACCAGCACCACATGGGCGCCCAGGTGGGCCAGTTCGTGGGCCACGCAGCGACCGATGCCGCTGCCGCCGCCGGTGACCAGGATGGTCTGGTCATCGAACAGACCAGGTTTGAATACGGAGTCGTAGCTCATTGTTGTTGTCCTTCGACCTTACCGTGGGCACCGCTATGTCAAGGTGGTGCGCTATTGATCTGGTTGTAAGTGGAAATCGCAAAGCGTTTTCCGCAATAAGCCGGTAGATGGAAAAAGCGTCATCCACCTACGACTTATTGTTCTTGCGATCTTCGGTGGGAGCGGACTCGTCCGCGAGGCTTCTAACCATTCGCGGACAAGTCCGCTCCCACAGTTCGCGAGCAGAGCTCGCTCCTACAGGCTTTCGGCTAGCGCCTTGGGTACCGGCACCGGGAATTCCAGCAACTGTTGGGCGAACGCCTTGCCCTGCGGGTCGATGCGCAGGCTGGCGACGCCACCACCGCCCAAAGCGTTTTCCAGTAGGAAGTTGAGGCTGTGGCTGCCCGGCAGATACCAGCGGCTGACGCGGCTCTGTTCGGCGTCCAGGGTATGCGCCATCCAATTGGCCACGGCTTCGGGCGTCAGCGCAG
This sequence comes from Pseudomonas sp. UBA6323, assembly GCF_002439135.1. NCBI lineage: Bacteria > Pseudomonadati > Pseudomonadota > Gammaproteobacteria > Pseudomonadales > Pseudomonadaceae > Pseudomonas > Pseudomonas sp. UBA6323. Next base: position 57,385 of record NZ_DJSX01000010.1, read on the forward strand.
CGGCTATCCACGCCAGGTACTCGGGCTTTCTCGCCATCACGCCGATGTTGCTGTGATTACCCTTGTCGCCGGAGCGGGCCACGGCCAGGCGGAGCAGCGGTACGGCAGCGTCGGCTTCACCCATTGCTACGGGCAGAGCGGCTGGTGCACGAAGCTGGGCTGGGTCGAAGGTATCGATCTGGGGCAGGGCGACCGGCTGGCGTTCACCATCGATCTCGACGCTCAAGGCGCAGGCACTCTTGTCCACCAGGAAGCTGAACAGGCGGATCACCGGGTAGACGGTGGGGCGGCCGCCGACGATGCCGGTCAGGCCCGGCGCCATGCCGGTGGCGGCCTGGGCGATCTCGCGGGAGAACAAAATCAGTGCCTCCTTCTTGGCATGGCGTGCGGCGATCTTCACCACCACCTCGCGGCAGTACGTGCGGTGGGCATGGACACCATAGGTGGCCTCGCTGCCGAGCAGCTCGATGCTGACTTCCTGATAACGGCCCCAGCCGCGTTCGGCGAACATCTCTTCAGTCTTGTTGATGATCGCCTGGCTGACTCGTTCGGCCTTGGCCACGGCATCGATGCCGGCGAGCAGGAAGCTGGCGGTGCAGCGGAAACCGTCCGGGTGGGTGGCGCTGACCTTGTACTGGTCGGTGGGCGGTAGGCCCCTTGCGCCCTGGAGCTGCACGCGGTTGTTGCCAACCTGGCTCAGCTCGACCTGAGTGAAGTCGCAGTTAACGTCTGGCAGCAGATAGGCGCGCGGGTCGCCGATCTCGTAGAGCATCTGCTCGCCAACGGTAAAAGGCGTGACCAAGCCGCCGGAACTCTCCGGCTTGGTCACGACGAAACGGCCATCGTCCTCTACCTCGACGATGGGAAAACCGATGTGCTCGTAGTCCGGCACGTCGCGCCAGTCGGTGAAGTTGCCACCGGTGCACTGCGCGCCGCATTCGATGATGTGCCCGGCCAGCGCAGCCTGGGCCAGCTTGTCGTAGTCGCTCCAGGTCCAGCCGAATTCGTACACCAGGGCGGCGCTGACCACGGCGCTGTCGACCACGCGGCCGGTGATGACGATGTCGGCGCCCTGTTCCAGCGCGGCGACGATGCCCGGCGCGCCCAGATAGGCGTTGACCGATACGCAGAAAGGCGGCAACCCGGCGCCGGTGAACATCTCGCGGGTGCCGGACTTGACCAGCTCGCCGAGCTTGGGTTGCAGGTTGTCGCCGTGCAGTACGGCGATCTTCAGGTTCACCCCGGCCTGCTCGCAGGCGGCGCTCAGGGCCGCAGCGCAGGCCATCGGGTTGACCCCACCGGCGTTGCTGATGACGCGAATCTTCTTCGCCGCCAGCTCGCCGAGTAACGGGGTGAGCACCTCGATGAAATCGCGGGCGTAGCCGTCATCCGGCTTCTTCATGCGGGCGCCGGCCATGATCGACATGGTGATCTCGGCCAGGTAGTCGAACACCAGGTAATCCAGCTCGGCACCCCGAACAAGCTGGGCGGCAGCAGTGGAGGTATCGCCCCAGAATGCCGAGGCGCAGCCGATGCGTACGGTTTTGCTCATTGGAATTGGCCCGTCACACACTGAGAAGGTGAGTCGACATTACCAAGCAAGCGCTTGGTTGAAAAGCGTCGCGCTAGGGTGATTCGGCCAAAAGTGCGCCCAAGCGCTTGCTTGGTCAGCTGCTGCCGCATACATTTCATCAAGCAAGACAAGCACTTGCCGGCAGCATGAAGAATTCATCAGAACAATCGCCGAGCAGGGCAAGCAGGGGAGAAGTCAGCGTGGATGAACACAAGGCCCAGGCCGTGATGCAGGAGTTGGTCGACAGTGGCCAAGTGACCGATCCGGACAGTGCCCGCGGCAAGCTGTTGCAGATGGCCGCCCACCTGTTCCGCAGCAAGGGTTACGAGCGCACCACGGTGCGAGACCTGGCCGCGGCCATCGGTATTCAATCGGGCAGCATCTTTCATCACTTCAAGAGCAAGGATGAGATCCTGCGCTCGGTGATGGAGGAAACCATCATCTACAACACCGCCCTGATGCGTGCCGCGCTGGCCACTGCGCAGGGCACCCGCGAACGTTTGCTGGCGCTGATCCGCTGCGAGCTGCAATCGATCATGGGCGGCACCGGTGAGGCCATGGCGGTGCTGGTCTACGAATGGCGTTCGCTGTCGGAAGACGGCCAGGCGCAGGTGCTGGCACTGCGTGATACCTACGAGCAGATCTGGCTGGCGGTGCTGGGCGAGGCGCGCGAGGCCGGCTATTTCAAGGGCGATCCTTTCATTCAGCGGCGTTTTCTCACCGGCGCACTGAGCTGGACCAACACCTGGTTCCGCCCTCAGGGGCCGATGAGCCTGGACCAGCTGGCTGAAGAGGCATTGTCGCTGGTGTGCAAGGACCTCTGAGCCGCTTCGGAGCAGAGCAAATCCGGACCGGCGCAGGAGTCATCTGCCGTGGCAACGAGTCGGCTGGCGCTGCGCTAATGCCTTAAATTGAGGCTATCGTCTGCTATCAGACAACAAAGTGCTGACGCCATAAAATCTATCTGGTCGGTCAGAAGAGACTCGGGTAGGCTGCACTCCACTGGCAGAAGGAATTGAGGATTCGAGATGCGGCATATGCGGCGCTGGGTTCATGGATGTGTGGGTGCCTTGTGTCTGTTGCTTGCCGGTTTTCTTTGCGCTGCCGAGGTGGTCAAGGTCGGCGGCGCGCATTTCCCACCCTATGTGATCAAGTCCAACCTGCAGGAGTCGAGCGGGCTTCTGCCGCAATTGCTCGAGGCGCTCAATAACGCGCAGAGCGAATACCACTTCACCATGCTGCCCACTGCCATCGTGCGCCGTTTCGGCGACCTGCAGCGCGGGCGTATCGACATGGCGATATTCGAGAATCCCGAGTGGGGCTGGCAGGATATCGACGCCGAAGCCATCGACATGGGCCTGGAGGATGCCGAGCTATTCGTTGCCAGAAGCGAGGAACTGCGCGGCCAGCAATACTTCGAGCAGCTCGCTGGCAAGCGCCTGGCACTCTACCGGGGTTATCACTACGGTTTTGCCCAGTTCAACAGCGATCCGGAGTTCCTCACTACCACCTTCAACGCCAACCTCGGCCATTCGCATGACAGCAATCTGCTGATGGTGCTGCGCGGGCGAGCCGATGTCGCGCTGGTCACTCGCTCGAACCTTTACGATTTCATCAAGCGTAATCGCGATCATGCACGCCAGTTGCTGATCTCCGAGCGAATCGATCAGGTGTATCGCCATCACGCGATGATTCGTCGCGGTGCGCCGATAAGCCCTGAACGCTTCACTGCGTTGCTCGAGCAACTGCGGGTCAGCGGCGAGCTGCAGCGCATCTTCTCGCCTTACCGAATTGCCGTCATGCCAGCTTTAGCGGGTAGCTCAGCAACGAAATATGCAGCAGATTGACCGCTGCATGCAGCGCGATGGCCAGGCTGATGCGGCCGCTGTAGTGAAAGGCCAGCCCATAGCCCAATCCTGCACAAGTCGCCACCACAGCGAATAGCGCACTGAAAGGCAAGTGGGCTGCGCCGAACAGGCCAGCCGTCAGCAGCAAGCCGGGCCAGGTACCCAGACGCCTGACCAGCGCCGGTTGCAGCACGCCGCGAAACAACAGCTCCTCCGCTAGCACCGCCACACCGAGATTGACTGCCAACCACAGCAGCAGCCCTTGCGGCCATTTGGGTTGCCAGGCGACCAGCCCCAAGGCCATGGCGAGAACCGGTATCAGCATCAGGGTGACGAGGCACGCCAGCCAGGCCCGTTGCAGCGATATGACGGGTCGGCGGGGTTGCCCCAGCCACCAGGCCAGCAGAGCGGTGCCCAGCAGCAGCTTGTCCCAGGAAAGACGCAGACCGTAGGGCGCAGCATCGGCGCTGACGAGGCGCGGCGGCCACAGTTGCCAGGGGCGGAAACCAGGGACGAGATGTGCCGCCAAAGCGATCCCGCCGAGCAAAATCAAGGGTAGCCATAGCCACCTCGGCAGATACCGTTCGCCGGTTAGCATGAGCATGACGAACAGGCTGCCCAGCAGCAGGCCGATGGGCTCGATGAAGCCTAGCCCCGTGCCCAGGGCGAGGGTAAGCGCGGGGAACAGCAAGCGCAGATGCAGGGGCATGGCACCTTCTCCTTGGAAGGCGCGCAGTCTAGCAGGCTGTCTGCGCAGGCGAGGGGATGGACGCGCCTAGCGCTGGCGCTCGCGCGCGTCCTTTGCTTCCTGCTCGATGGCGCGTTTACGCATGCGTTCGAGTTGGTCCTCGCTCAGGCGCATTTTCTTGGCGCTGCTACGCAGCACCAGCAGGCTACCGATCACCGAGCCGAAGACCAGTACCAGCAACAGCCAGACGTACCAGGGCATGACGAGTCCTCACGGGGGAATTGAGCCTTCACCATACCCCGCGTTCGGAGACTTGTCAGTTGGCCTGTAGTGCCACGGCTTGCAGGGTGCTCTCGTCCTTGAGCCGTACGCCGCTCAGTTGCAGCCGTAGCGCCTGGCGCGCCAGGTAGTCGAGCTTGTGCGCGGCCAGCTCGTAGGGCAGACCTTCCGGGCGCACGTTGGAGATGCAGTTGCGCGCGCTGTCCGGGCAGCCCAGCTGTGGTGCATAGGTCAGGTACAGGCCCAGGCTGTCCGGCGACGTCAGGCCCGGACGCTCGCCAATCATCACGATCACCAGGCGGGCGCGTAGCGCTTCACCGATACCGTCGCCAATCGCCACGCGCCCTTGCTCGGCCAGCACCACTGGCGTGTTGGCCCAGTCGGTATCGAAGCGATTGCGAAAGGCCTGCAGCAACGGCAGGGCATGGCGTTGTACGGCGATGGCCGACAGACCGTCGGCCAGCACGATGGCGATTTCTGGCGCAGGCAGTTCGTGTTGCAGTTGCACCTGGCAGTCGCCGTGCAGGTGACGGCCATGATCCGGTCGCAGCAGGTAGGTCTGCCGGTCTTCGGCGTTGCTACGCACTTTCAGCGCGCGAAAACCGGCTGTGTGCAACTGATGCCTGAGCTCGGCGAAGTCCAGCGGGCGATGCACGGCGTCACGCGCCTGGGCGTGGGCCAGGCCGAACTTGAGCACCTCGCGAGTGGGCAGGCTGCAGCCGACGCGGCCGAGGGCGATGCGCGCCGAGGTGTGCGCGCGCAATTCGTCCCAGGGATTGTGCTGGATCAGGTCGTCGGTCATCACGCGGCTCCCGAGATATGCGGCAGTTGCTTGAGCAGGTGGTGGCCGTGGCCGATGTCGCGCAGGCGGCCGGTCGGTTCGGTAATGGCCATGCGCGCCAGCCAGGCATCGAACTCCGGGGCGCGTTTCAGGCCCAGCACGCTGCGCAGGTACAGCGCATCGTGGAACGAGGTGCTCTGGTAGTTGAGCATGATGTCGTCGGCGCCTGGGATGCCCATGATGAAGTTGATGCCGGCCGCGCCGAGCAGGGTGAGCAGGCTATCCATGTCGTCCTGATCGGCTTCGGCGTGGTTGGTGTAACAGACGTCGCAACCCATCGGCAGGCCGAGCAGCTTGGCGCAGAAATGATCCTCCAGCCCGGCGCGGATGATCTGCTTGCCGTCGAAGAGGTATTCCGGGCCGATGAAACCGACCACGGTGTTGACCAGCAGCGGGCGGAACTCGCGGGCCACGGCGTAGGCGCGTGCCTCGCAGGTCTGCTGGTCGACGCCATGGTGGCCGCCGGCCGACAGCGCGCTGCCCTGGCCGGTTTCGAAATACATGACGTTATCACCCAAAGTGCCGCGTCCCAACGACAGTGCGGCCTCGTGAGCCTCGCGCAGGATCGCCAGGGAGACGCCGAAGCCGGCGTTGGCGGCCTCGGTGCCGGCGATGGACTGGAACACCAGATCAACCGGCGCGCCGGCCTCGATGGCCTGGATCTGCGTGGTGACATGGGTGAGCACGCAGCTCTGCATGGGGATCTCGAAGTGCTGGCGCACCTCGTCCAACATCTGCCACAGGCGCATCAGCGTTGGCATCGAATCGCTGGCCGGGTTGATGCCGACCGTGGCGTCGCCCGAGCCATAGAGCAGGCCGTCGAGCATACTGGCGGCGATGCCGCGCACGTCGTCGGTGGGATGATTGGGCTGCAGGCGCACGGCAAGGTGCCCGGGCAGGCCCAGGGTGTTGCGAAAGTGGCTGATCACCCGGCATTTGCGCGCCACCAGGATCAGATCCTGATTGCGCATCAGCTTGCTCACCGCCGCGACCATCTCCGGTGTCAGCCCGGTGGCCACTGAGGCCAGTCGCGCGCTGTCGGTCTTCTCCAGCAGCAGCCAGTCGCGCAGGTCGCCGACCGTGAGGTGGCTGATCGGGGCGAATGCGGCGGCGTCATGGCGGTCGATGATCAGGCGGGTGACTTCGTCCTGCTCGTAGGGGATCAGCGCCTCGTCGAGAAAACGCTTGAGCGGCACATCGGCCAGCGCCAGCTTGGCCGCCATGCGCTCTTCATAGGTGGCGGCAGCCAGGCCGGCCAGGTAGTCGCCGGAGCGCGCCGGGCTGGCCTTGGCCAGCAGCGCCTTGAGGTCGGCGAAACGGTAGACCAGCTTGCCGATGGTGGTCTGGTAGGACATGGCTGCAACCCGTGGCGAAAAGGATGTGCTTGCCGTGCAGCGCTCATGCCAGGCCTGGATTGCCGAGTGCGCACAGCCTCTGGCGCGTGCCGGTCGTATCCGGTGAATGAAAAGGGTGCAGAGGAGGGCTCGATGCACCCACCTGGCGCATCTGCGTGTGATGGCTGTCACATGATGGCAACCTGGCACTGTTTGAATGACGGCTTTCCGAACGCACGGGGAGGCCGTTCGTGACCCATGCCAGAGCGCTGCAATCGCTGATGCGGGACGTCAACCCGCTAGCCGCATCGACCAGTATCAACGAGGTCGCCGACTTGTTCCTGGCGGCCGAACATCGCGCTTTCCTGTCTCTGCCGATAGTGGACGGAAACAATCGGCCGCTTGGCCTGGTCAGCCGTGTCACGCTGCAGGACATCTTCATGCAGCGCTTCGGACGCGATCTGCGCGGCCGTCACCCGGTTGGCGACGTGATGAATACCGCACCGCTGATCGTCAGCCTCGAAGCAAACCTGGAGGAGGCTTCCAAGCAGGTCACCGCCCAGCTGCAGTATCCGATCACCGAGGACTTCATCCTGATTAATGCTCAGGGCGAGTACTGCGGTCTGGGCACGGTACTGGACCTGCTCAAAGCCATGGAGGCGCGCGTTGCTCAGCGCAACCGCGTGCTGCGCCAGGCACTGGTGGACCTCAAGGAATCCCAGGCGCAACTGCTGCAGTCGGAAAAGATGGCATCGCTCGGGCAGATGGTCGCCGGCGTCGCCCATGAACTGAACACGCCGCTGGGCTACGTGAAAAACAACGTGCAATTGCTGCGCGAGCTGAGCGAGCCGCTGTTCGAGCTGGCCGCCGCCCAGGCGCGGCTGGGTCAGTGTCTGAACGACCCCGATTGTGACGAGGCGAGCCTTGCTCAGGCATTGCAGGCTGCCGAGCAGGCTCGCCAACAGGCCGCGCCGGAGCTGCTCGCCGAGGACCTGCAGCAGCTGTATGGCGACACCCTTTACGGCCTGGAGCAGATCGCCGAACTGGTGGTCGGTCTCAAGGATTTCGCCCGTCTCGATCGCGCCATGAGCGAGGAAGTCGACCTCAACGACTGCATCCGCAGCGCGCTGCTGATCGCTCGCAATAACATCAAGGACAAGGCCGAAGTGGTGCAGCAACTGGGTGAGCTGCCGCGTATCGCCTGCGCGCCATCGCAGATCAACCAGGTGCTACTCAACTTGCTGACCAACGCCGCCCATGCCATCGATGGCATGGGGCGCATCCAGATTCGCAGCTGGGCCGATGCCCAGGGCATCCACGTCTCGCTGCAGGACAACGGCCGTGGTATGCCGCCCGAGGTCATGGCGAAGATATTCGATCCCTTCTTCACCACCAAACCGGTCGGCCAGGGTACCGGCCTGGGGCTGTCCATCAGCTACAAGATCGTCCAGGACCATGGCGGCCAGATTCGCGTTGCCTCCGAGCCGGGGCGAGGCACGCGCTTTCTCATCAGCCTGCCACTGCCCGCCACCGTCGCCATGAAAAGGAGCGCCTGATGTCCGCACCCGTTCGCATCATGTTCGTCGACGACGAGGAGCGCATTCTGCGCAGTCTCGCCCTGCAGTTTCGCCGCCATTACGAGGTGCTGACCGAAAGCGACCCGCTGCGCGCGTTGCAGCGCCTGCGCGAGGAGCAGATTCATGTGCTGGTCAGCGATCAGCGCATGCCGCAGATGAGCGGGGCGCAGCTGCTCGCCGAAGCGCGCGAGATCGCGCCGAACACCTTGCGCATTCTGCTGACCGGTTATTCCGATCTGGATGCCGCGGTGGAGGCGTTGAACAACGGCGGCATCTTCCGCTACCTGACCAAGCCCTGGGATCAGCAGGAAATGGCCTTCACCCTGCGCCAGGCGGCTGAACTGGCCATGCGCCAGGCGCAGCCGCTGCAAACCGTCGCCAGCGAGCAACTGAGCGCGCCGCTGACCCTGCTGTTGCTCGACGACGAGCCGGATACGCTCGGCGTCGTCGGCGACTTCTGTGTCGCGGGCGGGCATCGCCTGCTGCGTGCGCGCAACCTGGCCGAGGCCATGCTGCAGCTTAACAACGAGCGCGTGGACATGTTGGTCAGCGACCTGAAACTGGCCGGCGAAGACACCGCGCCGCTGCTCAAGACCCTGGCGCAAGCCCATCCACGCCTGCTCAGCCTGGTGGTCACGCCCTTTCAGGATACCCAGGCGCTGCTACGCCTGGTCAACGAGGCGCAAATCTTCCGCTATTTGCCCAAGCCGGTTCGCCGTGGTCTGTTCGAAAAGGGCCTGAAGGCCGCTGCCGAGCAGGCCTTGATCTGGCGCGCGCAGCCGCAACAGCTGGTCACCCGCCTGGCCGAGGTGCCGCGTGACGAGCGCGAACAGGAGAAGGTGGGCAGCCTGATGGGCATGCTCGGGCGCCTACGTGAGCGTCTGATTGCCTGATCGGCTGGCTGCCCTTAAGCGTTTTCGCGGCTGTGGCTATCTGTAGGAGCGGCTGGGCGGCACTCCGCTTCAGCCGCGATGCCTTTGTGCCGAAGCCAACGCCCCGGATTGCATCCGGGCTACGGCATTGGTGCGTAGGGTGCCCCGTGCGCACCGCCAGCTACGCGGGCTTCCTCAGCTCGGGTACAACCTGGGACGCTGTGCAAGGTTGCCCCGGATCGCATCCGGCTACGGGCTGCTGACGGCAGGGCTTCAGCCGCGACCAGTGCCGGCGAGCTTTGCGCTACAATGCGCGGCGTTTTTTATCTGTCCGAGACTTGCCCATGCCCGCCTGCCAAACTCCGATCATCGTCGCCCTCGACTTTCCCAGCCAGGATGCCGCTCTGGCCCTGGCCGATCAGCTCGATCCGGCGCTGTGCCGGGTCAAGGTCGGCAAGGAGCTGTTCACCCGCAGCGGGCCGCAGGTGGTCGAGGCGTTGCAGGCCAAGGGTTTCGAGCTGTTTCTCGATCTGAAATTCCACGACATTCCCAACACTACGGCGATGGCGGTCAAGGCCGCGGCGGAAATGGGTGTGTGGATGGTCAACGTGCATTGCTCTGGCGGTCTGCGCATGATGACGGCCTGCCGCAACGAGCTGGACAAGCTGGCGGGTGCCAAGCCGCTGCTGATCGGTGTGACGGTGCTGACCAGCATGGAACAGCAGGATCTGGCCGGCATCGGTCTCGATGTGCCGCCTCAGGAGCAGGTGCTGCGCCTGGCCGGTCTGGCCGCCGAGGCCGGGCTCGATGGCCTGGTCTGCTCGGCGCAGGAGGCCCGCGCGCTGAAGGTCGCGCAGCCACGCCTGCAGCTGGTGACACCGGGCATTCGTCCTGCCGGCAGCAGCGCCGATGATCAGAAACGCATCCTCACCCCGCGCCAGGCGCTGGAGGCCGGCTCCGATTACCTGGTGATCGGCCGCCCGATCAGCCAGGCAGCCGACCCGGCGCAGGCACTGACTGCGGTGGTCGCCGAGCTGCAGGGCTGATTGCCAGGGCGCGCCATCAGCGCCCTGCATGACCCTCTACTCAGGTCATTGATGATGCTCGGCGTTTGGCTTGCCAGTCGGACTCCGCGCCAATTCAACCAGATGGCTGCACTGTGACCCGTGCCAAGGCGCATGGACGCCGCGCTGGCGCGGTACGGTCGCCTGGATCACGCCTTCAACAACGGCGCTATCGAGTTCGAACAGGGCTTGCTGGCCGCTGTTACGCTCCGACCGGGTGTATCGACTCAAGCCGCTCGCCTCTGTGCAATGACCACGCTGCGTTCACCGCCGGCCATGCACTGGCCGCGAGCGATCGAGCCACGGCAAGCTAATGGCTCTAGCCCGGTAGTCTGCAAGCAGGCTAAGGTTGGCACGCAGGGCCACTGTCAGTGGTGGCCTGACTGCGCAAAATCCTGCCAGGTTCAACTGGAGCGATAACAATAATGACCGCCGATCCCTTGCTGACGTTTTTCCTTCCCGCTGCGCTGGGCATCATCATGCTCGGGCTTGGCCTGTCGCTGAGCCTGGCCGACTTCGCCCGCGTGGCCAAATTCCCCAAGCCGGTGCTGATCGGCCTGGCCTGTCAGTTGCTGCTGTTGCCGCTGGCCTGCTTCTTCCTGGCCAAGGCGTTCGGCCTGGCACCGGCGTTGGCCGTCGGCCTGATGCTGCTGGCGGCTTCGCCGGGCGGCACCACGGCGAATCTCTATAGCCACCTGGCCCATGGCGACGTGGCGCTGAACATCACCCTCACCGCGGTCAATTCGGTGATCGCGATTCTGACCATGCCGCTGATCGTCAACCTGTCGCTGGCGTACTTCATGTCCGCCGATCAGGCCATTCCGCTGCAGTTCGCCAAGGTGGTGCAGGTGTTCATCATCGTCCTCGGCCCGGTGGCGATCGGCATGTGGTTGCGCAGCCGTTTCCCTGCGTTCGCCGAGCGCATGCAGAAGCCGGTGAAGATCGTCTCGGCGATGTTCCTGCTGCTGATCATCCTCTTGGCGGCGGCCAAGGACTGGCGCACCTTCGTTGACTACGCGCCTTCGGTTGGCGGTGCGGCGCTGGCCTTCAACCTGCTGAGCATGGCGGTGGGTTACTGCGTGCCGCGCTTGCTCAAGCTCAACCTGCGTCAGGCGATCGCCATCGCCATGGAAATCGGCATTCACAATGGCACCCTGGCCATCGCCCTGGCGCTGAGCCCGGCACTGCTGAACAACCCGACCATGGCGATTCCTGCGGCCATCTACAGCCTGATCATGTTCATCACGGCGGCGTTGTTCGGCTTGTGGGTCAATCGTGTGCATGGCGCCGAACTGGCCGAGCCGGTGGCGCACGGGGAGAGGGCCTAGAGCCAGCGAGAGTGAGAGAGGCTTTGCCTGCGATGATCGCGGCTAAAGCCCCTCCCACTTTCGACGGAAACCGTGGCCCGGATGCAATCCGGGGCGGCCTGGCAAAGCGTTCCCGGATTGCATCCGTGCTACAGAGAATCTACCGCTTGCCCCAGTTCAGCACGGCCAGTGTCAGCAGGCCGGCGGCGATACCCCAAAACGCCGAGCCAACGCCGGCCAGGGTCATGCCGGAAGCTGTGACCAGGAAGGTGATCAGCGCCGCTTCGCGCTCGTTGGGCTCGCTCATGGCCTGGGTCAGGCCGCCAATGATCGAGGCGAACAGTGCCAGCGCGGCGATGGACAGGATCAGCGCTGCCGGCAGCGCGGCGAACAGCGAGGCCAGGGTGGCGCCGAAAATGCCGGCGATGGCGTAGAACACCCCGCACCAGACCGCAGCGGTGTAGCGCTTGCGTGGGTCTTCATGAGCCTCCGGGCCGGCGCAGATGGCGGCGCTGATGGCAGCCATGTGAATGCCGTGGCTGCCGAACGGCGCCATCAGAATCGACACCAGGCCGGTGCTGGTCAGCAGCGGCGAGGCCGGCACGTCATAGCCATTGGCACGCAGTACGGCCATGCCCGGCAGGTTCTGCGAGGCCATGGCGACGATGAACAGCGGGATGCCGATGCTGATCGCCGCGGCCAGGGAGAAGCTGGGCGTCGTCCATTCGGGGGTTGCCAGTTGCAGCTGGAAATCGCTGAAATCCAGCAGGCCAAAGACCGCGGCCAGCACGCTGCCGACGATCAGTGCGCAAAGCACCGAGTAGCGCGGCCACAGGCGTTTGCCGAGCAGGTAGGCGAGCAGCATGGCGACCACCAGAATCGGCTGCTGTTCGGCGGCCACGCAGATTTCCAGGCCGATCTTGAACAGCACGCCGGCCAGCAGGGCGGCGGCGATGGAGGCCGGGATGCGGCGCATCAGGCGGTCGAAGGTACCGGTCAGGCCGATCAGCACGATCAGGCCTGAGGCCAGGATATAAGCGCCAATCGCCTCGCCATAGGAAACCTGCGGCAGGCTGGTGATCAACAGCGCGGCGCCCGGGGTGGACCAGGCGATCATCACCGGCGCGCGATAGCGCAGCGAGAGCACGATGCAGCACAGCGCCATGCCGATCGACAGCGCCCAGATCCACGAAGAGATCTGCCCTGCCGTGAGGCCGGCAGCCTGACCGGCCTGGAACATCAGCACCAGAGAGCTGGTATAGCCGGTGAGCATGGCGATGAAGCCAGCGACCACGGCCGAGGTGGAGGTGTCCGCCAGTGGGCGCAGGCGGGTAGGGGCGGCGTCTTGCATCAGAACATTCCAGTGTCGACGATGATGGGATAGAGCGAGGCGACCAGCAGCAGCGCCATGCCGATGTTGAAGGCGCGCAGGGCGCGCGGGTTGTTCAGCCATTTGCGCAGCAGGCTGCCGGCGATGGTCCATAAGCCCACGCTGGGGCAGTTGACCAGGGCGAACAGGGCCGCGATCAGCAGTACGTTGCTGAAAAAACCGTCTTGCGGTGTGTAGGTGGTAATGGCACCGATGGCCATGATCCACGCCTTGGGGTTGACCCACTGAAAGGCAGCGGCCTGGATGAAGGTGAACGGCTTGGCCTCGGGATTCTCGCGGCTCTGCGGCGCGCCGGACTGGGCGATCTTCCAGGCCAGATAGAGCAGATACGCCGCGCCGACGTAGCGCAGCACGTCGTGCAGCACCGGCAGGCGCTGAAACACCTGACCAAGACCCAGACCCACGGCCGCCACCAGTAGCATGAAACCGAGGCTGATGCCGAGCATGTGCGGAATGCTGCGGCGTACGCCGAAGTTCACGCCGGAGGCGAGCAGCATCATGTTGTTGGGGCCGGGCGTCACCGAGGTGACGAAGGCGAAGGCAATGAAGGCGAGCAGCAGTTCGGTGGACATGGTCGTTCTCCGGGGACTGGCAAAGCCTATTGCGCCACCGCAGCGGCGTCGCGGTACAGCCATGGCTGGGTTGGGCCATACAGTCTGGTCAAGCGTTGCGCAGGTAGTTAGCCTCGGGGTTTGGCCGAACAAGGATAAGAGGCGATGCAACCGGACAATCCTTACCGTGCGCCACAGGCGGACTTGCTCGAGGGGGCCGGGGTCCAGGCGTTGCCGGGTTGGAGTGCCAGGCAGTTGCAGGTATTGGGCTGGCTGGCGCTGGTCTCGGTGCTGATCAATGCCCTGGTGGTCGCCCTGCTGTTCGCCGGGGCGCTGCTGGACGCGCAGGAGGCCGAGCTGTTGTTCGCCTACACCGACTGGCTGGGTCTGGTGCTGGTACTGCTTGGTTGCTACCTGCTGCTGCGCTTCAAAGCCTTTGCCGAGGTCCGCTTCGCAGCGCGCAATCTGAGCGCGCCGGTATGGGCCGTGTTGCTCGTTTCCCTTTTGATGGAGCTGGCTGATGTGCTATTCGGCGAGCAGCTGTTTGCCGGGCTGGACTGGCAGACACTGAGCTATATGACGCTGCTGTGTCTGATGGGCAGCTGTACGACCTGGCTGGGGATACGCTTGCTGAAACTGGAATATCCCTACCGGTCACTGAAGGTGATGGCCTGGCTGGATATCGTCGGTGGGCTGATGTTGGCCAGCGTGTTGTTGATGCTGCTGGCACTGCTGCCGTTGCTCGGCGCTGGAGTGGCGCTGATGGGGGTGTTCTTCAAAGGCGCTGCCGAGTTGCGCGGCGCTGCCGACTGACAGCGGCGTAAATGACAGGAGCCGCCCATTGGGCGGCTCCTGTTTTCAGCCGATTACCACTTGTAGTCGAGGCTCGCCGTAACCCGGCGCGGGTCGCCGGCGTAGCAGTAGAAACCGTCGCAGGTGGCCAGGTATTCCTTGTCGAACAGGTTGTTGGCGTTCAGCGAGATGCTGGCGCCGCGCAAGCTGCCATCGAGTTGGCCGAGGTCGTAGCGCACCGCAGCGTCGTAGACGGTGTAAGCGCTGCTGTGGCCGTCGGATGCGTCACGCACGAAACCTAGGTTGCCAACGGCAATATTGTCTGTGGAACCGACGAAGCGGGCGCCAAAACCAATGCCGAAGCCTGCCAGTGCACCCTGTTTCCAGTCATAGTCGGCCCAGATCGACGCCTGATGCTCGGGGATCAGCGGCAGGGCGCGGTTCTTGTCGCGTGGGTCGCCGACCTCGGTCATCTTGCTGTTGGTGTAGCTGTAGGACGCGGTCAGGCTGAGGTTCTCGGTGACGTTGCCGGTAGCTTCCAGCTCCAGGCCACGAACTTCCACCTCGCTTACTGGCTCGGTGGCACCGGCGATGTTGGTGGTGACGATGTTCTGCCGCGTCAGGTCATAGACGGCGGCAGTGAACAGCATGTCGCTGCCCGGAGGTTGGTACTTGATGCCCAGTTCGTACTGCTTGCCGGTGCTGGGTTTGAATGCTGCGCCGCTATTACCGCCCGCTTCGGCCTGGAAGGATTCGGCATAGGACACATAAGGCGTGAAGCCCGATTCGAACACGTAGCTCAGCGCCGCGTTACCGCTGAATTGGCTGTCGCGGCGGCTATCCTTGGCATCGTTGGCGTTGTGGAATACCGAGTCGGTGTCCAGGCGATCCCAGCGGCCACCCAGGGTCAGGCGCCAGGCGTCGAGGGACATCTGGTCCTGCAGATAGAGGCCGGTGTTGCGGCGTTTCTGGTTGTAGTCCTGGTAGGCGGTGTAGGCGACGTTGCTGAAGTCCTGACCATAGATCGGGCGAACGATGTTGCTACTCGGCGCCGTGCCATACAGCCAGCGGTAATCGGTGTCGACGCGCAGATAGTCCACGCCGAGCAGCAAGGTGTGCCCGATTGCGCCCGTGCTGAAGTCGGCCTGGAAGTTGTTGTCCACAGCGAAGTGGCTGATGTTTTCGTCGTACACGTTGGCGCCGCGCGCAACGGTGCCATCGTCAGCCACTGCAGTGGCCCAGCCCCCAGCCGTGATGATCTGGTTATCCAGTTCGAGCTTGCTGTAGCGCAGGTTCTGATTGAACTGCCAGATATCGTTGATACGGTGCTCGAAGGCGTAGCCCAGCGCGTAGAAGGTCTTGTCGTAGAACTCCCAGTCGGGATCGCCAAGGTTCTTGTGATAGTCGACCTTGCCGGCTGGCGTGCCCAGCTTGGTGCCTTGCAGCGGCAGGAACTGGCTGGTGCCGCCGGTATCGTCACGGTTGAACTGACCGAGGAAGGTCAGCTTGGTGTCGTCGGCGATATTCCAGGTCAGGCTTGGCGCGAGATTGAAACGCTGATCGTCGATATGTTCGACGGTGGTGCCGCTGTCACGGCCGGTGCCGCTGAAACGGTAGAGAAACTGGCCTTCATCATCGATCTTGCCAGTGCTGTCGAAGCTGATCTGCTTGTGGTTGTAGTTACCGACCTGGACCTGTACTTCATGGCTGCTTTCAAATGGCGGGCGGCGGCTAACGGCATCCACCAGGCCACCGGGCGGCGTCTGGCCATACACAGCCGAGGCGGGGCCGCGCAGCACGGCGACACGCTCCAGATTCCAGGTTTCCAGCTTGGCCATGGTGTAGCTGCCCTTGGGCAGCGGCAGGCCGTCGAGCATCTGGATCGGCTCGAAGCCGCGGATCTTCATCCAGTCGGCGCGGCTGTCGCTGCCGTAGCTGCTGGCGATCACGCCCGGCATGTAGCGCACGGCGTCATCGAGGTTCTGCACCTTGCGGTCCTGCATCTGTTCGCGGGTGGCGACGGAGATCGAGCGCGGCGTTTCCAGCAGCGGTGTGTCGGTTTTGGTGCCGGTCGCTGTGCGGTTGGCCAGGTAGCCGCGGGTCGGGCCCAAAGCCGTTTCGGCGGCCTGCTCGCTGGCGGTGACGGTCACGTCCGGTAGCGCAACTGCTGCGTCTGCTGCCGGGACCAGACTGTAAGCGCCGCCGCTGCCTTGCAGCTGCAGGCCGGTGCCACGCAGCGCCTGATTGAGCGCTTCGATGGCTTCGTAGTCACCGCTGACCGGTGCCGAGCGTTTACCCTCGGTCAGCGCGGGATCAATGCTCAGCGTTACGCCGGCCTGGCTGGCGATCTGGTTGAGCGTGGCGGCCAAGGGGCCGGCCGGCAACTGATAGGGCTCGGCATGAGCCAGCCCGGCATGGCCGGCGAAGGCGATGGTCAGGGCCAACAGCGTATGGCGGAACGGGACAGGGCGGAAGGACATTGCGAATCTCTCCTAAGAGTTAATGTATCTCAATGCCCTTCTGCCGAAGCAGAAAGGAAAAGTGTCAGGGGCGGGGAAAATTATTTTTCCACCGGCACCACGCGAGTCCACCAAGGGCCCAACTGCTCGGCCCGTACTGGCAGGCTCAATGCCAGCGCGGCCAGCGCCTTGTCACTGTCATGTAGTGGGAAGCTGCCGCTGATGCGCAGCCCGGCCAGGCTCGGGTCGAGGCTCAGATAGCCGCTGCGGTATTCGCCAAGCTGGTCGATCAGGCTCTGCAGCGGCAGGTTGTCCGCCACCAGCATGCCGCGGCTCCAGGCGTCGGCGCCGACGGGGGCGGGGCTGCTGTCGCTGAGGTGCTGGCTGTCCATGCGCACCTGTTCACCGCTGTGAATGACGCGCTCCTGCGAGCCAGCCAGCGGTCTGGCCGCGACCGCCGACTGCAATACGATCAACTCGGTGGCGGCGCCGTCGCGTCGCACCAGAAAGCGCGTGCCCAGTGCGCGCAGGCGCCCTTGATCCGTTTCTACGACGAAGGGGCGGGCATCGCCCTTGGCCGTCTGAATCAGGATCTCGCCGCTACGCAGATGCAGGCGTCGTTCGTTGTCGTCGAACTCGATATCCAGTGCGCTGCGGCTGTTGAGGCGAATCTGGCTGCGGTCGGCGAGCAACAGGTCGCGTTGCTCGCCGCCAGCGGTATGGTAGTCGGCGAGGTAATCACCCAGCGGGCGCTGCTGAGCCAGCAACGTCAGTGTCATGCCTGCGGCCAGCAGCACGCCCAAAGCGCTGCCGCCAAACCGGCGCAGGCTGCGTCGACGATTGACGCTGCTCTGCAGCAGGGCGCGCCGTGCCATGGGGGCGCTGGCGGCGGAGAGTTGCTGGTCGATACCGCCGAGGCGCCGCCAGACCAGGCCATGCTCCGGGTGAGCGGCGAGCCAGTCGGCGAAATCGTGACGTTGCTGCTCGCTGGCTTCCCCCGAGTCGAGGCACAGCTGCCAGGCGATGGCTTCATCGAGTACGCGCGCCGAAACCTGGTTCACTGCGCCACCCCGTACAGTGCGATGTAGCACTGGCGCAGGCCCTGGGCGAGGTACTGGCGCACGCGTGAGACGGACACACCCAGGTGCTCGGCGATCTCGGCGTGGCCCAGACCATCCAGGCGGTTATAGAGGAAAGCCGCACGTGCCTTGCTCGACAGCTGCCCGAGCAGGCGGTCGATCTCGGCCAGCTGTTCCAGCGCCAGTGTCTGTTCCTCCGGGCTCGGCTGCACGGCTTCGGGAGCTTGAGCGAGTTCCTCCAGATAGGCGCGTTCCAACGCGCTGCGGCGGAACTGGTCGACCATCAGGCCCTTGGCGATGGTGGTAAGCAGGGCCCTGGGCTCGCGTGGGGTGTGCAGGTCAGCACGACCGAGCAGGCGCACGAAGGTATCCTGGCTCAGGTCTTCGGCGCGCTGCGCACAATTCAGGCTTCTGCGCAGCCAGCCGAACAGCCAGTCACGATGGTCGCGATAAAGCAGACCGACCAGCTGCTGATTGCTGGAATCCTGAACCGACACGCGCACCTCGCGACATCTAAGTTAAGGTGATAATGATTCGCATATGATTGCAGAGGTCGTGTCAGCGTGCAATCACGCGTTGGTGTGGCATGACCGGTGGTGAAGGGGAACGAAAAGGCGGGCTGAATCGGTAGGAGCGAGCTCTGCTCGCGAATAAGAGGGTTCGCGAGCAGAGCTCGCTCCTACGGGGGGCTTGTGACGACGATGCTTAGGTGCCTTCCTGGCGACCGCGGGCCAGGGCGTGATTGACATCCAGCCAACCGCGTACGGCGTCTTCGCCCATCTCGCCGAACACGCGCTGCAACAGGCGCGCCTGTTCGCGGCGCAGGGCCTGTTCCAGCTTGGCGCCTTCCGCGCTCAAGCCGAGCAGGCGCTTGCGCTTGTCGTCTGCGGCCGCTTCGCTCTGCACCATGTCCATCTCGATCAATTGGCGCAGCGGCATGTTCAACGCTTGCTTGCTCACGCCCAGGTAACCCAGCAGTTCGCTCATGTTCAGCCCCGGATACTTGGCAATAAAGAACAGGATGCGGTGATGCACCCGTGACAGGCCACGTTTGGCGAGCATTTCGTCGGGCTTGGCGGTGAAAGCTTGGTAGCCGAAGAAGAAGGCTTCCATGGCAGCCTGCTGAGCCGCGGCGTTCTTGATGACCTGCGCGCCATGACGGCCACCTTGCGCGCCCTCGGCGGATGGAGCTAAAAACTTCTCGGGGAAATTTTTTAGGTCAGTCATATTGACGTATCTCGGGTTGGCGGCGTAGTTTCGGTCAAGCAGTTTGACTTAATTACAACGACTTTTGCACCCCAGGACATCCCATGGCCTTCTCCGAACGCATCGCCCGCCTGAAAAGCTCCCTGATCCGTGAAATTCTTGCCGCGGCGCAGCGTCCGGAGGTGATGTCGTTCGCCGGGGGGCTGCCGGCCGAGCCGATGTTGCCGAAGGTGGATTGGGCCGAGATGCCGGCGAGCATGGGTCAGTACGGCATGAGTGAAGGTGAGCCGGCGCTGCGTGAAGCCATCGCCGCCGAGGCGCGTGCGCTGGGCGTGCCCTGCGATGCCAGCCAGGTGTTGATCGTCAGCGGCTCGCAGCAGACCCTGGACCTGGCCTCCAAGCTGTTCATTGATCCGGGCACCGAGGTGCTGCTCGAAGCGCCGACTTACCTGGCCGCACTGCAGGCCTTCCAGCTGTTCGGCGCCGATTGCATCAGCGTGCCGCAGGAGGCCGACGGCCCCGAGCTGTCTGCGCTGCGCCAGCGTCTGGAAAACCACAAGCCGGCCTTCGCCTACCTGATCCCTACCTTTCAGAATCCGTCCGGCACCCGTTACAGCGAAGCCAAGCGCGAAGCGGTAGCGGCGCTGCTCGACGAGTTCGGCGTGACCCTGATCGAAGACGAGCCGTACCGCGAGCTGGTATTCGATGAAGGGAGCGCCACGCCCATCGTCAGCCGCCTGCAGAGGGCCAGCTGGATCTACACCGGCACCGTGTCCAAGACCTTGCTGCCGGGCCTGCGCGTCGGCTACCTGATCGCCACCAGGGATCTGTACCCGCACCTGCTGCGTCTGAAACAGTCGGCCGACCTGCACACCAACCGCATCGGCCAATGGCAGGCGCTGCAGTGGCTGGGCAGCGAGCAGTACCGTGGCCACCTGGCCGAGCTGCGCGATTTCTACCGCATCCGTCGCGACGCCATGCAGGCGGCTCTGCAGGAGCACTTCGGCGATCTGGCCTCGTGGGAAATCCCCCAGGGCGGTCTGTTCTTCTGGCTGACCCTGAAGCAGCCGCTGGATACCCGCACGCTGCTCGATGCGGCACTGGCGCAGAACGTCGCCTTCATGCCGGGCGAGCCGTTCTTCATCGACCCGGATGCCAACCCCGGCCACCTGCGACTGAACTTCAGTCATGTGGCGCCGGAGCGTCTGGGCGAGGGGCTGCGCCGGCTGGCGGCGGTGATCCGCGATGCGCAGGGTGCGTGATTGGATATTTCCCTGTAGGAGCGGATTTATCCGCGAAATTTGCGGCTGAAGCGGAATGCCGTCCAGCCGCTCCTACAAAAGCAGGGTGATTGGCGGCGAGATTGCCGCGAGGATTGATGGGAGGGCAACGCGATGTTCAAGGTCTACGGCGATTACCGTTCGGGCAACTGCTACAAGGTCAAGCTGATGCTGCATCTGCTGGGCGAGGCGTACCAGTGGATTGACGTCGATATCCTCAAGGGCGAGACGCAGAGCGAAGCCTTCCTGGCCAAGAACCCCAACGGCAAGATCCCGGTGCTGGAGCTGGAAGACGGCACCTGCCTGTGGGAGTCCAACGCCATCCTCAACTTCCTCGCCGATGGCAGCGAGTTCCTGCCCAGCGAGCCGCGCCTGCGTACCCAGGTGCTGCAGTGGCAGTTCTTCGAACAGTACAGCCACGAGCCCTATGTCGCGGTGGCGCGCTTCATCCAGCTTTATCAGGGCTTGCCCGAAGCCCGCCGTGAGGAGCATGCACGCTGCCTGAGCGGCGGCTACAAGGCGCTCAAGGTGATGGAGAAGCAGCTCGAACGCACGCCCTATCTGGTTGGCGAACAGTACTCCATCGCCGATATCGCCCTGTATGCCTACACCCATGTGGCGGACGAAGGCGGCTTCAGCCTCGAAGCCTTCCCGGCCATACGCGCCTGGGTCGATCGCGTTGCCAGTCATCCGCGTCACGTCACCCTGCTGGGCTGAGCAGCCTGAAAAGGCTGGCAGGTGAGCCGGCCTCGACTAGAGTTTGGCGGTAACCGTACGAGGGAGCCGCCATGTCGGATGGAAATCGCAAGCTGGGGCTGGGATCGCTGACCGCGCTGGTGGTGGGTTCGATGATCGGTGGCGGGATCTTCTCGCTGCCGCAGAACATCGCTGCGCGGGCTGATGTGGGCGCGGTGCTGATCGGCTGGGGCATCACTGCGGTGGGCATGCTGGCTTTGGCCTTCGTGTTCCAGAGCCTGGCCAATCGCAAGCCGGAGCTGGACGGCGGCGTGTACGTCTATGCCAAGGCCGGTCTTGGCGACTACATGGGGTTCTCCTCGGCCTGGGGCTACTGGATCAGCGCCTGGCTGGGCAATGTCGGTTACTTCGTCCTGCTGTTCTCGACCCTGGGTTACTTCTTTCCGGTTTTCGGCGAGGGCAATACGCCGCTGGCGATTGGCTGCGCGTCGGTGCTGCTGTGGTGCGTGCACGCTCTGGTGCTGCGCGGGATCAAGGAGGCGGCGCTGATCAACCTGATCACCACCGCCGCCAAGCTGGTGCCTATCCTGCTGTTCATCGTCATCGTCGCGCTGGCCTTCGATCGCGACATCTTCACCCGCGATATCTGGGGCCGCAGCAATCCGCAGTTCGGCAGTGTGCTGGAGCAGGTGCGCAACATGATGCTGGTGACGGTATTCGTGTTCATCGGTATCGAAGGAGCGAGCGTGTATTCGGCGCGGGCCGAGCGTCGTAGCGACGTGGGCAAGGCCACGGTGATCGGTTTTCTCGGCGTGCTGGCGCTGCTGATGCTGGTCAACCTGTTGTCGCTGGGGGTGATGAGCCAGCCCGAGCTGGCGGCGCTGCAGAACCCCTCCATGGCCGGCGTGCTGGAGCATGTGGTGGGGCGTTGGGGGGCGATCTTCATCAGTATCGGTCTGGCGGTTTCGCTACTCGGCGCCTTGCTGTCCTGGGCATTGCTGTGCGCCGAAATCCTCTTCGTCTCGGCGAGGGACGGCACCATGCCGGCCTTTTTGCGCAAGGAGAACGCCAACCAGGTGCCGGCCAATGCGCTGTGGCTGACCAATGCGATGATTCAGCTGTTTCTGCTGGTCATCCTGTTCGCCCAGGGCACTTACCTGTCGCTGATCTACCTGGCGTCGTCGATGATCCTTGTGCCCTATCTGTGGTCGTCGGTCTATGCACTGCTGTTGGTGCTGCGCGGCGAAAGCTACGAGGGGCAGCCCGGCACGCGTCGCAAGGACCTGCTGGTCGGCCTGCTGGCCACGCTCTATGCCATCTGGCTGCTGTATGCCGGCGGGGTGAAGTACCTGCTGCTGTCGGCGCTGCTCTATGCGCCGGGCGTGCTGCTGTTCCACAAGGCCAAGCGGGAGCTGGGGCAGGCGATTTTCAGGCACTTTGAATGGCTGATCTTCATCGCGGTGCTGCTGACCGCGCTGCTGGCGGGTTATGGCTTGTACAGCGGGCATCTGAGTTTGTGAGTGGGCTTGGAGGATGCAGGCTGGAGGTGGATAATCGCTGTTCGCATTCTTCTGGCTCTCTTGTCCTGCCATGCGCAAACGGCTGCATACCGCCCTTGTCTGTCTGCTGATACTGGCCCTGCCGATTCAGGCCATGGCCGCGTTCGGCCTGCAGCTTTGCCAGCAGGTGCATGGCAGCGCCGCGCTGCACGGGATAGCCGATCATGGCGCCCAGCATGGTGCGGCGATGGCTGCCGAAAAGCCAAAACCTGCCACGCATCATCCGGCCAACGCCACCGCCTGCAGCCTCTGCGCCTTCTGCGTCAGTGCCGTGGTAATCAGCCAGCCCTTCGCTCACGCCGAGCCGATGCGCCTTGCGCAGCCGCCTGGCTCATCGAACGAGCGCCTTGTCTCCATCGTGCCGGACACGCCCGAGCGTCCGCCGCGTCTCTCTTTCGTCTGATCGAACACCTTTACCCACGGCAGCATCTGGCTGGCCGTGCGCGTCTGGTTGCGCGCTAACGATACGAATGATTGGAGATGGATAGATGAAACGAGCTTCTTACACCGTGCCAGCCCTGCTGCTCGCAACACTGCTCAGCGCGGTGCAGGCCCAGGCCCACGAGGACAGTCACGCCGGCCATGGCGCCATGAACATGATGCAGCACGCCCCGCAGCAGAAGCCCTGGGGCATCGCCGGGCAGGCTGACAAGGTCGATCGCAGCGTGGAGATTCGCATGGACGACACCATGCGCTTCACCCCCGAGAGGTTGCAGGTCAAGCAGGGTGAGACCATCCGCTTCGTCCATCGCAATGAGGGCGAGCTGATGCACGAGTTCGTTCTGGGAACACGGCAAACTCTGGACGAGCATGCCGCCGAGATGCTCAAGGCACCGGGCATGGCGCACGGTGAGGCGTACATGGCGCACGTCGCGCCAGCGCAGCAGGGTGAGATGATCTGGACGTTCAATCAAGCAGGCGAATTCGAATTCGCGTGCCTGATCGCCGGGCACTACCAGGCGGGTATGCGCGGCAGCATCGAGGTGCTGGCTGAGTAAGGCAGGGTAGGGGATGGCCGCGACTCAGGACGAGTCGCGGCCAGACGCTGGATCAGTTCAGCGCGTCGGTCAGGCCCTTGGCAGGTACCAGCTTGACCACTTTCTTGGCCGCGATTTCGATGCTTTTACCGGTCTGCGGGTTGCGGCCGGTGCGGGCCGGACGCTCGCTCACCTTCAGTTTGCCGATACCCGGCAGGGTGATCTCACCATCATTTTCCAGCGCGTCGCCGACAATTTCGCCCAACTGATCGATCAGGGTGCGGACAGTGGCTTTCGGCAGGGATACGGCCTCGGCCAGGTCGCTGATCAGTTGGTCTTTGGTGATTGCCATGATGTAACTCCGTTTGCAGGTGAGAGGTTCGGCGCGCCAGGCAAGGCCTGCACAGCCGAAAACGTGGGAAAGCTAGCACAAAAGATAGGGCTCGGCTGCGCCGCAGCAGGCACTTCCGATAGGGCTTAGTGTCGCATCGGCCCTTGTGGTTCCGGCGTGCGACCAAAAAACGCATCGGCCTGCGCGTTGCCGATCGTTGTGGTGCCGAGCATGGCTCGCTATCGAGCCGGTCGCACAGGCTGGTCTGAGCCAATCATTGTTCTTGCAGCCAGACGGCGACTTGGCAAGGCTCGACTAAGCTTCTGAAACCTGCCCATCGTTGGAGTGCCATCATGTTGCGCGCATTCGCCGATTTAGGGTTTCGCTGGAAAATCGCTCTGCCGATTCTATTGCTGGCTGCCTTGCTGGTTACCATGGGTGCGCTGGGCATGCGTGGCATCACCCAGGTTGCCGAATCCAGCACCACGCTGACCAATCGTCATTTGCCGGCAATCAGCCTGCTGCTCAATGCAGACCGTGATCTTTATCAAGCCTTCATTGCCGAGCGCAGTTTGCTCGATGAGGACTCCGACGCGCATGCGGCGGAGCTTCGCGCCTCCCATGCGGAGAACCTGCAGCAAGCCTACGACCGGGTGCACGAATTCGCCGCAATGCAGCCGAGTAAAGAGGCGCTGGCGCTGGTGGCGGAATTCGATCGTGGTTATGAGCGCTGGAAAGCGACTTCTCTGCGCGTATTGGAAATGGCCGACAGCGATCCTAACGCAGCCAGTAGGCTGAGTTTCGCTGACAGCGAAGTGCATTTCGAACAAGCGCGTACCGCTATCGATAAGCTGGGTGAACTCGAAGACAGCGCCGCCAACACTGTCGGCACCGAAGCCATTGCGCACGGTGAGGCTCTGGCCTGGCAGCAGGGGCTTATCATCGCCATCGGCCTGCTGGTCTGCGTGGCACTGGTGGTCGGCTTTCCGCTATTGGTGACCCGTCCCTTGCACAGCCTGCTCCATCGCATCGAGCAGATCGCGGATGGCGATGGCGACCTGCGGGTGCGTCTGGATGTGCTGTCCAGAGATGAACTGGGCAAGCTCAGCCATGCCTTCAACCGTTTTCTCGACAAGCTGCAGCCCCTGATCAGGGAAGTCGGGCGGGTAACCGGTGAAGTGGCTGATTCGGCCAAGAGCCTGGCGGGAATGGCGGCGGCCAACGACCGGTTGATCAGTAGCGAGCATGCTGCGGTGGATCAGGTCAGCACCGCAGCGACAGAAATGAGCGTGGCGGTGCATGAAGTCGCGCGTAACGCACAGAGTGCCGCCGATGCCGCGCGGCATGCCGAGGTGCAGTCTCGCGAGGGAGCGCAGGTGGTCGGCGTAACCATCAACTCGATCCGGCAACTGGCGCAGGAAGTGGAAAGCGCCTCCGACACCATTCAGACCCTGGAGCAGGAAACGGCCAACATCGGCGCAGTGCTGGCGGTGATCAAAGGCATCGCCGAACAGACCAACCTGCTGGCGCTCAATGCGGCTATCGAGGCGGCGCGTGCGGGGGAGCAGGGCCGCGGTTTCGCCGTGGTGGCTGACGAAGTGCGGGCGCTGGCCGCGCGTACTCAGGACTCGACCAAGGATATCCAGCAAATGATCGAGCGCCTGCAGGTCGGTGTGCAGAATGCGGTCAGGGCTACGCATTCGGGTAGCGCCCGGGCGCGGCAGAGCGTCGAGCAGGCAGCTGGAGTGGACCAGGCGCTGAGCGTGACCGGTGATTCGGTGCAGCGGTGCAGCGGATCAACGACATGGCTGCGCAGATTGCCACGGCCTGCGAGGAGCAGAGCAGCGTCACCGAGGAGATCGCGCGCAACATCAGCGATATCCGCGACCTGTCAAACGAGGCGGCGCAGACTTCCGAACAAAGCACGCGGGCCAGTCAGCACCTGTCCGAGTTGTCCCTTGGCCTGGCCCAACTGGTGGGCCGTTTCCGCGTTTGAGGTGAGCGACTTGCGTATCTAAGTGTTTGAAGCAGTTGTAAGTTTGCGTTTAGTCGTTACAATGGCGCGGCCCATCGCAATGGTGGGCAGCGTTATGGTGGCCCTGCCGGTCCCCTCGCATTGATCAGCCGTGAACCCGGTCAGGCCCGGAAGGGAGCAGCCGCAGCGGTGACATCGAGTGCCGGGGTGTGGCTGGTAGGGTCCACCTCCAGTTTTCCAAGCATTCGCCAGCTTCCTGATTCCCTCTTTTTCAGTCGCATATCGCGTCAGGCGTTTTCCTGCGTGCAAGAAAAAGCCCGCGCAATGGCGCTAACGCTGTTCACATAAGAAATGGTTGGACGCGATCAGTCCCCTCGCCCCTTTGGGGAGAGGGTTAGGGAGAGGGGAAAACTGGCAGTTTTGCGGTGTTTTCAGCCCTCTCGCCCAGCCCCTCTCCCATAAATGGGAGAGGGGAGCCAAACGTGTACAACCTTAAGTGAACAGCATTGCTCGCAATGGCGCGGGCTTTGGTCTTCGGGCGGAATCAGGCGATGCGGTAGTTCAACACGCTGTCCTGTTCCTTGAGCGTCTTGCGCAGGTCGGCGGGAATATTGCCGGCGCGTAGGGCCAACTCAAGGCGAATCTCTTCCAGGCTCTGGGCGAAGGCGCTCTGGTCGTCGACTTGAAGTTTGGCCAGGACTCGGCTGTATACGGTGCTGTCGCTCTCGTCGAGCAGGGCGAGAATGATGCTGCCGTCCGGGCGTGGCGAGCTGAAGCTGGCACGCAGCGGGTTGAACAGGTGATCGACGAGTTGCTGGTTGGTGAGTTCCAAATATCCCACTCCATCCTGATGGTTGGTCACCTTCGACCTCGGGATGGTGGATTGGTTCAGGCCGTGAGCGACTGGCGGGTACGCTCGATCACCTGTTGCAACGAGTCGTCGTTGTACTGGCCGGGATACAGGCGCTGGCTGTACTGGGCGATTCCGGTCTTGTCGACCAGGGTAAAGCTGAAGCTGCCCTTGCGCGTTGCCTGAATACGGCAGTCGAAAGGTGCGAAGGCGTGGGTCAGCGTGCTGATGGCTTTCTGGATCTGATGTTGAGTATTCATGTTGTTAGGTTTTCCTTAAAACGGTGTGCGCATCGATGCGCGCTTTGCTCCATGAGGTCGGCCGAAAAGCGGCCTGCTAGGTAAACCATTCGGAGCTTTATGGGCACGATAAAGTTCCATTGTTACGGTTCTTCGGCGTGGTCGGTACGTCGGAGGCAGGCAGAGAACAGCGCCGATAAGTGGCGAGTCGGCCTGGTCAGTCAGCAGGTGGGATCGGGGAGGGCGGCAGCGCAGGGTGCACTAGACGTTGAACCGGGAAACCAGCGAGGAGGCGCTACGGCCTTTTTGACTTACAGCGTGGTACGAACGGCGCGAATGATACGCCATTGTTCAAGAATTGACCAGAGCTATTTGCCGAGCTCATGCCCGGTCACCTTGGGGCTCGGATGGCGGATGCAATTTGCCGGTTGCTCCGCTAGGATTAGCCCACTTTTGCTTTCTTCACATGACGGTTTTCCATGAGTTATCAGGTTCTTGCACGTAAATGGCGTCCGCGCTCGTTCCGCGAAATGGTCGGCCAGACCCATGTGCTCAAAGCCCTGATCAACGCCCTGGACAGCCAGCGCCTGCACCACGCCTACCTGTTCACCGGGACCCGTGGTGTCGGCAAGACCACTATCGCGCGGATCATCGCCAAGTGTCTTAACTGTGAAACCGGTATCAGCTCCACGCCCTGCGGTACCTGCTCGGTATGCCGGGAGATCGACGAGGGGCGTTTCGTCGACCTGATCGAAGTGGACGCCGCCAGCCGCACCAAGGTCGAGGATACCCGCGAGCTGCTCGACAACGTGCAGTACTCGCCAAGTCGTGGCCGCTTCAAGGTCTACCTGATCGACGAAGTGCACATGCTCTCCACCAGTTCCTTCAACGCGCTGTTGAAGACCCTGGAAGAGCCGCCGCCTCACGTGAAGTTCCTCCTGGCCACCACGGATCCGCAGAAGCTGCCGGTCACCGTGCT